>DBBN01000071.1:0-10213 GCA_002292215.1 Glaciecola sp. UBA983
AACTAAGATACCACCATCCATTTGGGCAGCACCAGTGATCATGTTTTTAACATAATCGGCGTGTCCTGGACAATCAACGTGTGCATAGTGACGTGATGGAGTATCGTATTCTACGTGTGACGTAGAAATAGTGATACCGCGCTCGCGTTCTTCTGGAGCATTATCGATTTGATCAAATGCTTGAGCGGAACCGCCGTAAGTCTTTGCTAGTACCGACGTGATTGCCGCTGTAAGAGTTGTTTTACCGTGGTCAACGTGGCCGATAGTACCAACGTTTACGTGTGGCTTGTTACGTTCAAACTTTTGCTTTGCCATTTTAAATATTCCTAGCAAGGTATTAAAAAATAAATTTTCAATGAAGTAATGGAGGAAAATAGGAAGTGGTGCTGATAGGCAGATTCGAACTGCCGACCTCACCCTTACCAAGGGTGCGCTCTACCAACTGAGCCATATCAGCAACGTGATGGAGCGGGCAGCGGGAATCGAACCCGCATCATAAGCTTGGAAGGCTTAGGTAATAGCCATTATACGATGCCCGCGTTCCTAATTCTCGTATCCCCACTTCATGAGAAAGTGGTGGAGGGGGCAGGATTCGAACCTGCGAAGGCTGAGCCGGCAGATTTACAGTCTGCTCCCGTTGACCGCTTGGGTACCCCTCCAGAGATATTGATGATGGTGCCGACTGCCGGAATCGAACTGGCGACCTACTGATTACAAGTCAGTTGCTCTACCAACTGAGCTAAGTCGGCACGTCATCAAGTGGTGCGTATAGTATAGATAACATTTATTCTTGGCAACTGTTTTTTAAAAAAAATATCAATTAAATTGAATTAATAGATGTTTCGTTGTTTTTTTCGACAATCAGGCCTGTTTTAGCCAATTGAATCAGGCCAATAAGCACTAAATTGGCAAAATAATGGATGTTATTTTTTCGCGGAAAGGATAATTTTATTTGATCACCACCTGTAATTAACACAATAAAGTCATCGGTTTGATCATTTAATGTCTCACATGCCAAATTTACCATACCATTTAATTGTGCCAAACACCCCTGTTCGACACAATCGGGTGTATCAGTTCCTAAAATAATAGGCTCTGCGTGTTGTGTTTGGGCTTTGTCATTAGTAAAAACTTGCTCAGTATTACTTAAT
This sequence comes from Glaciecola sp. UBA983, assembly GCA_002292215.1. Taxonomy (GTDB): domain Bacteria; phylum Pseudomonadota; class Gammaproteobacteria; order Enterobacterales; family Alteromonadaceae; genus Opacimonas. The sequence goes on from DBBN01000071.1 coordinate 1,152, forward strand.
AAACTGGTTTTTAATGTTTTTAGACCAGGCGCAATCCATCCGCCTTGGTGCTGATGCCGAAAAATTACATCACAAGTAATGGCTGTACCGGCATCCACTACCACAAAATCTGATTTTTGCGGAAACAAGCCCACCGCCGCGATCATGGCTAACCAACGATCAACGCCCATATTAGTAACATTATTATAGCCGTTAATTAAAATACTATGATTTATCCGAGTATGTTTAGCCGAAGTGGCAGTAACAATGGGGATGTTTTGTTGCGCTGCCTCTTGGTGTAATGCATCTAACCATTCGGGCGCTTTGACATAACTCAAATAAATATGACTTACCCGTGGCAGTAATTGCACTGGCGTCAGGGTCTCCGAAAAATATTCAAGCGAAGGATTGATGTCACATAACTCAGTATTTTGTATCTCCGTAGCACGCATACAACAATATTTTGCTAATGAATTGCCCACATCGATAAAAAGGATAGACTTATCTTGCTCTGACACTGATCTCTCCACCATGATATGTTTTTATTTCCCCATCAGCCATGACTCGTAATGCACCTTGTGGATCAATCCCCATACAAACACCCTGCACTGATTGTTGTCCAATTAATAGAGTAATGTCTTTATTAGCAAACACATTAAGTGATTCCCACTCTGATATAAAAGAAGACAATCCTGATTTTTCGAAAATGATTAGTGCGTGTTGAATATCTAAGATTAATTGTGCGGTTAAGTGATTACGATTAATCATTGTTTGCTGACTATGGCTTTGTAAATCAGTAAAAGGTTGTTCAATCCCTGTAATATCATCCGGTAAATTGACATTCAAACCCAAACCAATCACACAATGAACCTCATCACCGACAGAACCTTCAACCTCGATTAATATACCCGCTATTTTTTGCATATTAATATAGATGTCATTTGGCCATTTTAATTGGCCATCCGTGATACCAAAATGATTAAGTGTACGATTGACCGCTAAGCCAACAACCAATGATAGACCCGATAGAGTTTGATAACCGCCAGAAAAGCGCCAATACATAGATAAATAGATACTACTTGCAAACGGTGATATCCATTGTCTACCATGACGTCCTCGACCTGCACTTTGTGCTTCTGCGATACAACTTGCACCTTGGCTTAACTGCGCAATATTTTGTTTAATGTAGGTATTGGTGGAATCAACAACATTTAATACATCTAAATAAAGGGGCTGTGGGATCTGGCGATACTTTTCATGGCTAAGTTGTGCTTGAACATAATCAGATATCTCATCGTACGATAAGAGTGATAATGGCTCACTGAGCTTATAGCCTTTACCGCGCACCGAAAACACATCCAAACCAAGCTGTTTAAAAGCATCGATATGTTTTCCAATAGCCGAACGCGATATACCTAATTGAGCACCCAAATCAGTACCTGAGATAAACTCACTCTGGGCTAATAAATGTAAGAGCTTATTACGAGTGCTATGCATTATAACGTGATCCTATTAATTCGCCCTAACAGTTGGACTTCGTGTTCGAGGGTAATCCCAAATTGTGCTGACACCTCTGCAATAATCTGTCGAGCAAAATTAATCAGTGCGCTCCCTGTACCTGTGGCGATATTGGTTAGCACTAATGCTTGTTGCGGGTGACATTGGATCCCATCCATAATCTTACCTTTGAATCCAAGTGTATCAATTAACCATCCCGCAGGTACTTTTACTAAGTCGTCTGAAACAGGGAAAGAAGGGATCGCCGGAAATCTAGCCTGCAGTGCCGTAAAATGTTGTGTAGAGATAACTGGATTTTTAAAAAAACTACCAGCATTGCCGATTTGTTTAGGATCAGGTAATTTTTGTTGACGTATCTGAATGACTTTTTCGTATATATCAAAAATAGAAGGTGAAGTTAACGTTGCCAATTCACCATATGAGGTGACCGTTGCAACCAATTTAGGGATAGTAAAGTTAACTTTGGTAATAAACACTTTATCTTTAAGTGCATGTTTGAAAATTGAGTCTCGATAACCAAAGGCACAATCACTCCCAGAGATTGTCTGTATAGTACGAGTTGCTAAATCAACGTATTCTACTGAATCTACATATGGACCCACTTCAATACCATACGCCCCAATATTTTGAATCGGTGCGGCACCAACGGTACCTGGTATGAGCGCTAAATTTTCAAAGCCACCAATCCCTCGCTCTACACAAGTGGTCACTAAACTATGCCAATTTTCACCAGAAGCCACTTTAATATAATGATTAGTGGTGTCTTCGCTAAACACCATGCCGTGCAGTTTATTGATCCAAACTTCACCGTAATAATCTTCGGTAAAGACAGTATTAGACCCCTCCCCTAAAATAACAAAGGCATCTTGGTGACATTGATGCGCCATAATATGTTGGATGGCATTAAATTCAATAATAAAAGGCGCATGGGCAACTAACCCAAATGTGTGTAACTGACTAAGCGAATGCAAAGAAGAACCTCTAGATGTAAAACTTAAAATCAGTATACCAGTGACGTAAAAATCTGTTCAATGAATATATTCTTGAATATCATTTTACATACCCTAGATCATATACTTTCGCGTTAAGCTTAGCTTAATAAATCATCAGTATGCTATGTAAATAAAATGTAATGCAATTGAACTTTTTATAATGTATGTTAACTAACTAATGGACAATAATTTTGTTCATATAAGTAATAGGTGTAAACGTGTATAAGAATGTATGTAAAGCAGTAGTCGTATCTGGATGTGTCTTATTTTCACAATTAAGCTATGCAACTAATGACGAAGCGACGGCTGAATGGAAAATCGACCATGATTTTTTTAAGCAACAAGTTCAGCAAAGCATGTCTGCCGGACGTACTGTCAGAACGTTAATCGGTCATTATCCACAAAGTGTCACTGGTATTGTCGATGTTGCATTGGATTTATATCCTGAACAATACAAAGAAATAATTCATAGTGCCGTTTCTGCACAACCTTATTCAGCTGAAGATATTGTTACTATTGCTCTACAAAAAGGGATTACTCAATGTGAAAGTATCGTAGAAGCTGCGATTAGAGCTGAGCCTAGTTATGTTAGTTTTGTTGCTACAGCCGCGGCGAATGCCTCACCGGAGGATTTTGATGATATTTTGCGAGTAGCAGTCATGACTGAACCCGACTCTGCAGACAAAATTGTCCAGCTGATGGCAAAATCGTATCCTGAAAAAATCGCTAAAATTTTATCTAATACAATTAAACATGTACCACTAGTGGGTGAGTATATTGTCGATGCATTATTAGCCGTTTTTCCTAATAAGGCTGAAGAAGTTGTTTCTGTAGCTGTGCGTGAATCATCTCTGCAACGTGAACAAATCCAGCGTATTATTTCTACCGCTTTAGATGCAGGTGTAAATGTTGAAGATGTCACTAGATTTGCAACTATGGGTGGTGCAACGGTGGATGAAATTACTGCAGGTGTAAATAGCGCACCATCACAACAAGACAAGTAGCAAAACCTCAACACTAACTATTGTTAATATTCTTAAATCAAAAAACCGAGCCTAAGCTCGGTTTTTTATGTGGTTAACAATTCACTTAAGTGTACTGTTAACTATGAGAGTATGGTTTACTCTTCAGTTATTTCAACTACTTCTTCAGAAGCAACAACTGGACGGTCAACAAACTCAACATACGCCATAGGCGCTTTATCACCAGTACGGAATCCACATTTTAGAATGCGAATATAACCACCTGGACGAGCTTCGTAGCGAGGCCCTAATTCGTTGAATAGTTTACCAACCACTTCTTTGTCGCCTGTGCGAGCCATAGCTAAACGGCGGTTAGCAACACTATCAACTTTTGATAATGTAATTAACGGCTCGATAACACGGCGAAGTTCTTTTGCTTTAGGCAAAGTAGTTTTAATCACTTCATGCTTAACCATTGAAGATGCCATGTTTTTAAACATTGCTTTTCTATGGCTGCTGTTGCGATTTAACTTTCGACCACTTTTACGATGGCGCATAGCTTAATCCTTCTTTCAAGTAGCGTGTGCTAAACACACGCTAATACATCTTAGTCGGCAATACTTTCTGGTGGCCAATTCTCTAGGCGCATGCCTAAAGATAATCCACGAGATGCAAGCACGTCTTTGATTTCTGTTAATGACTTCTTACCAAGGTTAGGAGTTTTAAGTAACTCTACCTCAGTACGCTGTACAAGGTCACCAATATACTGAACCGCTTCTGCTTTAAGACAGTTAGCTGAACGTACGGTCAACTCTAAATCATCCACTGGACGAAGTAAGATTGGGTCAAATTCTGGCTTCTCTTCTTTCGCTTCTGGCTCAGAAACATCACGTAAATCTACGAATGCGTCTAGCTGTTCAGCTAAAATAGTAGCAGAGCGACGAATCGCTTCTTCAGGATCTAACGTACCGTTAGTTTCCATATCGATAATCAATTTATCTAAATCTGTGCGTTGTTCAACACGAGCAGATTCAACTGAGTATGCAATACGTTCAACAGGGCTGAATGAAGCATCAACCAGTAAACGACCAATTGGGCGATCATCTTCTTCAGAGGAGCGACGAACTGATGCAGGTACATAACCACGGCCAGTTTCAACCTTGATGCGCATGCTAATTTCTGTGTCTCCAGTAAGAGTACAGATAACATGTTCAGGATTGATAATCTCGACGTCACCATCATGCTGGATATCACCAGCGATAACAGTACCCGCTCCAGATTTGACCAAAGTCAGCGTTGCTTCAGTTTTACCTTCTAGACGAACTGCTAAGCCTTTAAGGTTTAGTAATATTTCAATTACGTCTTCTTGCACGCCTTCCTTTGTACTGTACTCATGCAACACACCATCAATTTCGACTTCAGTTACTGCTACGCCAGGCATAGAAGATAAAAGAATACGACGAAGTGCGTTACCTAGAGTGTGGCCAAAACCACGCTCTAATGGCTCAAGTACAACTTTAGCGCGAGTTGGAGAAATATTTTCAATCTCTACCAATCTTGGTTTTAGGAATTCAGTTACAGATCCCATAGCTTCCTCTTTAGTTATCTTTACTTAGAGTAAAGTTCGACGATCAACTGTTCGTTAATTTCTGCAGATAGGTCAGAACGCTCTGGTAAACGTTTAAACGCACCAGTTAGTTTAGCACCATCTACTTCAATCCAGGTTGGCTTCTCGCGTTGGTCGGCTAATTCAATAGCAGCAACGATACGCGCTTGCTTTTTAGCTTTTTCACGAACAGAAACATCAGTCTCTGCAGAAACCTTGAATGAAGGAATATTAACCACTTGTCCGTTAACACAAATTGCTTTGTGACTTACTAACTGACGAGCTTCAGCACGTGTGCTGGCATAACCCATACGATAAACAACGTTATCTAGGCGCTGCTCTAAAAGCTGTAACAAGTTTTCACCTGTGTTGCCTTTAAGACGTGCTGCTTCTTTGTAGTAATTACGGAACTGTTTTTCTAGAACGCCATAAATACGACGAACTTTTTGTTTCTCACGCAACTGAATACCGTAATCAGATAAACGACCGCGACGAGCACCATGCTGGCCTGGGGGTGTATCTAACTTACATTTTGTATCAATTGCACGAACGCCACTTTTAAGGAACAAATCTGTTCCTTCGCGACGACTTAGTTTGAGTTTTGGACCCAAATATCTAGCCATGATCTTTCTCCAACTGTCCGTCGATTAAACGCGACGTTTTTTCGGTGGACGACAACCGTTGTGAGGTATAGGCGTCACATCGGTAATATTAGTGATCTTATACCCAGTAGCATTTAAGGCACGGATTGCAGATTCACGACCTGGACCTGGACCTTTAACAAATACTTCTAAGTTTTTAAGACCGTATTCCTGGGCAGCTTCACCAGCTCTTTCAGCAGCAACCTGTGCAGCGAAAGGAGTTGATTTACGCGAACCGCGGAAACCTGAACCACCAGAAGTAGCCCAAGACAAGGCATTGCCTTGACGATCAGTGATAGTCACAATAGTGTTGTTGAAAGACGCATGGATATGAGCCATACCATCAGCAACTTGACGTTTTGCGCGCTTCTTAGCGCGAGTAGGTGCTTTAGCCATTACTTAATCCTCGCTTACTTTTTAATCGGCTTACGAGGGCCTTTACGGGTACGCGCATTAGTTTTAGTGCGCTGACCACGAAGAGGCAAGCTACGACGGTGGCGAATACCACGATAGCAACCTAGGTCCATCAAACGTTTAATACTCATTGATACTTCACGGCGAAGGTCACCCTCAACTGTGAATTTAGCAACTTCATCACGAAGTGTATCAATAGTGGCTTCATCAAGATCTTTGATCTTGGTAGATTCTGCAACACCAGCAGATGCACAAATGCTTTTCGCACGAGTGGCACCTATACCGAAAATTGCTTGGATAGCGATTACGGTGTGCTTGTGTTCAGGAATGTTAATGCCAGCGATACGGGCCATTAACTGTACTCCTCTATAGTTTAAATAAATTTTGGTCGATAGTCTAAAAAGCCCGTAAGGATACTTATCCATCGACTAAATTGCAAATTTAAGGTCAAAAAACACCTAAGAACCAGTATATCGGCTATTAGGTGTTTAAAAACCCAGCTAGATTAGCCCTGCCTTTGCTTATGCTTAGGCTCATCACAAATCACTCTAACAACGCCGTTACGTTTAATGATTTTGCAATTACGGCAAATCTTTTTAACGGATGCACGAACTTTCATGTCATCACTCCGTAGCTGCGAACTTATCGGCCTGAGCCTTTAAGATTCGCTTTTTTAAGAACAGACTCATATTGACTTGACATCAAATGCGTCTGGACCTGCGCCATGAAATCCATTATTACTACCACTATGATGAGTAGTGAAGTACCACCAAAATAGAATGGAACATTCCACGTTAGCAGCAAGAATTCAGGCACCAAACAAACAAAGGTAATATACAGTGCGCCAGCAAGTGTGAGGCGAGTCATTACTTTGTCAAGATAGCGTGAGGTTTGCTCACCTGGGCGAATACCCGGTACAAAAGCACCAGACTTCTTCAAGTTATCTGCCGTCTCGCGAGGATTAAACGTCAACGCGGTGTAGAAGAAACAGAAGAAGATTATCGCCGCGGCGTATAACCCTACATATAACGGTTGACCTGGCGATAATAACAACGCCACATCAGACAACCATGAGGTTGCTTCATTCTGACCAAACCATCCCGCAATTGTACTTGGGAATAGAATAATGCTTGAAGCAAAAATAGGAGGAATAACTCCAGCCATATTTACTTTCAATGGTAAGTGTGAAGTCTGTGCTTGAAAAACCTTACGCCCTTGTTGACGTTTTGCGTAGTTAATAACAATACGACGTTGCGCACGTTCTACGAAAACCACAAGATAAGTAAGACCCATCACTATTGCACCTATAAGCAATAAGAAAAGTAAGTTAATCTCACCTTGTCTTGCTTGCTCAGCTGTCTGACCAATCGCTGTTGGTAGACCTGCCACAATACCTGCAAAAATCAGAATTGAGATACCGTTACCAATACCTCGTTCAGTAATTTGCTCACCTAGCCACATTAGGAACATTGTTCCTGTGACCAAGCTAACTACTGCAGTAAAATAAAATCCAAAGCCAGGATTAATAACCAAACCACTGATCAAGTTAGGCAAACCAGTCGCCACTCCAATAGATTGGAATGTCGCCAACACTAACGTTAAATAACGCGTGTATTGACTAATTTTGCGACGGCCAGCTTCACCTTCCTTCTTCAACTCCATCATCGGCGGATGTACCGCTGTGAGAAGCTGAATAATGATTGATGCAGTGATGTAAGGCATAATCCCAAGCGCTAGTACTGAAGCGCGTTCAAGAGCACCACCGGAGAACATGTTAAACATTTCAACGATAGTACCTTTCTGTTGTTCAAATAATTGAGACAACACCGCAGCATCAATACCAGGGATCGGCACATAAGAGCCAAGACGAAACACAATGATTGCGCCTAATACAAAGAACAATCTGCTTCGTAATTCACTCAAGCCGTTTTTTGCGCCTGAATCTACACCTGGTTTAGCCATTTAGCTTATTCCTCTATTTTGCCGCCAGCAGCTTCAATAGCTTCGCGAGCGCCTTTAGATACCTTCAAACCACTAACTGTTACAGCGCGTGAGATTTCACCACTCTTCATCACTTTTACGAATAAGATCTCTTTTTTCACAAGACCCGCATCTTTAAGTGCTTGAACAGTAACTGTGTCTCCGTCTACCTTAGCTAATTCACACAATGTCACTTGGTCAGAAACCATAGACTTACGTGAAGTAAAACCAAATTTTGGTAAACGACGCTGAATTGGCATTTGACCGCCTTCGAATCCTGGTTTAACCGACCCGCCTGAGCGAGACTTCTGACCTTTGTGACCACGGCCACCAGTCTTACCTAAACCTGAACCGAAACCACGGCCAACGCGCTTAGCTGAACTTTTAGCTCCTGGTGCAGGAGCAAGAGTGTTAAGATGCATCTTCTACTCCTCCACTATCTCAACCATGTAAAATACACGGTTGATCATGCCACGAACGGCAGGGGTATCTTCTAATTCACGAACATGTCCAATCTTACGTAAACCTAAGCCTTTAAGCGTAGCTTTATGCTTAGGAAGACGACCGATCGCACTTTTTGTTTGTTTCACTTTAAGTGTTTTAGTCATGTTCATTACCCCAAAATTTCATCTACAGGTAACCCACGCTTCGCCGCAACAGACTCAGGAGAGTTCATATCAACTAAAGCGTTGATTGTTGCACGTATAACGTTCATTGGGTTAGTAGAGCCGTAACATTTTGAAAGTACGTTTTGTACCCCAGCGACTTCAAGCACTGCACGCATCGCACCACCAGCAATAATACCGGTACCTTCNNACCTTCAGATGCTGGCTGCATGTAAACTTTAGAGCCAGAATGACGACCTTTAATCGGATGTTGCAGAGTATTGCCGTTAAGATCGACAGTAACTAAGTTACGACGAGCTTTTTCCATTGCTTTTTGGATAGCAGCAGGCACTTCACGTGCTTTA
>DBBN01000071.1:10268-10758 GCA_002292215.1 Glaciecola sp. UBA983
GATACGACCACCTTTAACAACTTTAGACACACGATTAACAGCAACGAGCTTTTCTAACAAATCACCCTGTTGTTGATTTTCTACTTTAGCCATTTTCTACTCCTAGAACTGTAGACCAGCTTCGCGAGCTGCATCTGCTAAGGCCTTTACACGACCGTGATACTTGAAGCCACTACGGTCAAAAGCAATCTTAGAGATGCCTTTTTCAATAGCGCGTTCTGCGATCGCTTTACCTACAGCTGCAGCTGCTTCTACGTTACCTGTAGATTTAAGACTACCTTTAAGAGTAGTTTCTACAGTCGACGCAGAGGCTAATACTTCAGAACCACTTGGTGCGATTAACTGCGCATAAATGTGGCGTGGTGTGCGGTTAACAACCAAGCGATGCGCGGCCAATTCACTGATCTTCTTACGTGCACGCGTTGCGCGACGTATCCGAGCTGATTTCTTATCCATCGTATCACCCACCTACTTTTTCTTAGCTTCTTTA
>DBBN01000065.1 GCA_002292215.1 Glaciecola sp. UBA983
AAAGTCTTTTAAACTTTATCTCAACAGCTTTAATAATACGCGATTTGATTCGCTCGAAGCCGTGCAGAAGACGTTATCTCAAGACTTAAGTGACTGTGCCAAAGGAGTTGTCGAAGTAGAGGTCATCCCTCGTCAACAATTTGCGAGCCAAGAACTACATATATCTAAGGCGCAATCTTTGGATGAGCAAAATCTCGTTTTTGCCGATTTTCAGGTTGATCCTAGCATCTTAACGTCCGATCCAAGCCAACCGACGAGTGAATTCCTCTATTCAGATTTACTCAAATCCAACTGTTTAATCACCAACCAACCCGATTGGGCAAGTATTTATATTAAATATCAAGGACCCAAAATCAATCATGAATCGTTATTACGTTATCTGATTTCTTTTCGTAACCACAATGAATTTCATGAACAATGTGTCGAACGCATCTTTTGTGATTTATTGACACATTGTCACTGTGACAAACTTACTGTGCTTGCTCGATATACACGCAGAGGAGGATTAGACATTAATCCGTTTAGAAGTAACTTTGAGGCCCCCTATCCAGATTTACGTCTAATTCGCCAATAAACAAATACATTTTCATCGCTGATATTAAGCTCATAATTAATCACATACCGCCGATGAAACAACAAGATGAATAGTAAAAAGCTGATGACGCGTATACTATTATCAAACACATGGTCGTAATCAAGTACATATAGGAAGTAGGTACATCATGACACATACTCGCACGATTCAATTAAACCCCGTAGGCTGGATGAGTCAACTTTCCCAAGCAGAAATAGAATTACTCGCCCAACATAATGACTCTGAACGTTATCAATTATTTCGCATTTGTTGTCTAGCCGTCCTCAACAGTGGCATCGACCAAGACGATATGTATGCGTTATTAAATGCTAATCAGCAATTTGATGTTCATTTAGTTCGACGTGAACGCGGTGTCAAAATTGAACTGATTAATCCACCTAGCCATGCATTTGTTGAAGGCAAACTCATCAAAGGCGTGCATGAACATTTGTTTTCCGTACTGCGTGATTTGTTATATATGGAAAATAAATATTTATTAAGCTCAGCAGAATGCTTTGCAGAAGGTGGCGTTTGCACCGATATGGTATTTGATATGTTACGCCACGCTAATTGCTTAACGACAAATGAACAACTCAATACCGTTGTATGTTGGGGGGGGCATTCGATCCGTGAGCATGAATACAAATATACGAAAGAAGTTGGCTACCAACTGGGATTGCGCGAATTTAATATCTGTACTGGTTGCGGCCCAGGGGCTATGAAAGGTCCTATGAAAGGGGCTGCAATTGGCCATGCCAAGCAACGAGTAAAAAGTGGTCGGTTCATCGGTATTACTGAGCCGAGTATTATTGCAGCAGAGCCTCCAAATGCCATCGTCAACGAATTAATTATCATGCCAGACATCGAAAAACGCCTTGAAGCATTTGTTCGATTTGGCCATGCTATTGTTATTTTCCCTGGTGGTGTAGGCACCGCCGAAGAACTATTGTATTTACTCGGGATTATGCTACATGACAGTAACGTACAACAGCATATTCCGATTGTCTTAACAGGCCCGGCACAAAGTGCAGAGTACTTTACTGTGATTGATGATTTTATTGGTCAAACTCTAGGGGCTAAGGCGCAGGCCTTATATACCATTATAGTGGATGATGCTTCTGCGGTGGGAAGTTATCTGTATAAGCAAAAAGCCAAAGTCAGCGCGTATCGTAAGGCAATTGGGGACTCTTACGGGTTTAATTGGGCATTAAAAATCGATGCTGATTTTCAGCAGCCATTTATTCCTAATCATGAAAGTATGGCGCAGTTATCATTATCCTTTGAGCAACCATCACATCAACTTGCGGCTAACTTACGACGCGCATTTTCAGGTATTGTCGCGGGTAATATAAAAGCCCAAAGCGCCGCTGATATTCAAGCAAAAGGCCCTTATATTTTGCACGGGGATGAACGTCTAGCGCCACTCTTAGATACATTACTTAAGTCATTTGTGGAGCAAGGGCGAATGAAACTTCCAGGGTCGGTATACACCCCCTGTTTTCAGGTCACTGCGCCATAATGAGTATAGCTAAAGTGAATAGCCCATATGCCATAAATCCCTAGAGAAACCCTATTAGATGCGTTACCATAACAATGTCTTAACATTTATATAGGTACTGCCTATCATGGCTGTGCCTAACCTTTCCAATTTAAGGAATTTCTGCATGACTCAACAACATATTACTGTTATTCGTGGTGATGGTATTGGTCCAGATATTATCGATTCAGCTATTCAAATTTTAGATAAAGTTGGCTGTGATTTCGCGTATGATTATGCCGATGCAGGCCTAATGGCATTAGAAAATCACGGTGAATTATTACCTGAAGAAACGCTAGAATTGATCAAGAAAAATCGCGTTGCATTAAAAGGTCCATTGACCACACCAGTCGGCGAAGGCTTCACATCAATTAACGTTAGCTTGCGTAAACAATTTAAATTGTATGCCAATGTTCGTCCAGTGTTGTCTTTTAAAGGCACTAAAGCACGTTACGAAGATATTGATATCATTACCGTACGTGAAAACACGCAAGGGATGTATTCAGGTCTCGGACAAATCGTTTCTGCAGACGGCGAAGAAGCCGAAGCAAAAAGCATGATTACACGTGAAGGCGCAGAAAAAATCGTGGTATTCGCTTATGAGCTAGCTCGCCGTGAAGGTCGTAAAAAAGTCACCGCGGTACACAAAGCAAATATACTAAAATCTACATCAGGCTTGTTTTTGAAAGTCGCACGTGAAGTCGCTGAGCGTTACCCTGATATTGAATCCACAGAAATGATTGTTGATAATGCGTGCATGCAGTTAGTCATGAATCCGCATCAGTTTGATGTGATTGTCACCACTAATTTATTTGGTGATATATTATCTGATTTATGTGCTGGTTTAGTCGGTGGTCTAGGTATGGCGCCAGGTGCCAACATTGGTGTCGATTGTGCTATTTTTGAAGCCGTTCATGGTTCAGCTCCAGACATTGCAGGCATGAACTTAGCAAATCCCACATCAGTCATCTTAGCCTCGATTCAAATGCTTGAATATTTAGAAATGAGTGATAAAGCAGAAAAAATTCGTGCAGCACTTAAAGACGTGATTGAAACCGGCGATCGTACAACCAAAGATTTGGGTGGAACCCACGGTACTACTGAGTTTACTCAAGCTGTGCTTGAACGTTTATAACGATGACACTTAACCGTTAACAACGCGTTATTAGACTAATATCCAAACCAGTTATTGAACAGTCGCATGCTACTGCTTCATTAACTGGTTTTTTTATGCCTGACGCTCACCTTTTTGCTATTTGGTTGTTGTAACCCTGCACTAAAGATCGTTTTTTACGTGATTTTAGGCGAACCTATACCACGCTATTCTTGTGCTTTTTTATACTGTGAAGTGCATGGCAATCTAGCCATCTAACTTTCATCTAAATATATAGGAGCACCATAAATGCAACAATCTAATCATAAAATACACCTATTAGTCTGTGGGATCACGTTACTCATCGCTAGTGCATCATTTGCACATGCAGATGAGACGATGACTAATGGCGCAGTTGCTACCACCAACATTACCACACTAGATCAAACGGCCAATAGCGACTCAGTCTGGGATCTTAATACTGCCAATGCCTCAGAGTTATCATCTATCAAAGGTATTGGTTTCAAAAAAGCACAAGCGATTGTGACTTACCGTGAAACTTACGGCGAGTTCACCAATGTAGAACAAGTAACGCTAGTAAAGGGGATTGGTAAAAAAATGCTCGCACGTATTCAATCGAGAATAACCGTCGCAAGTGATCATCAGCGCAGCGCGAAAACATCAACCAAGCAAAACCTCAACCCAGCTCAAGACGAGTAGCTTAAGCCAACAATATACTTGGCGCAGCAACAAAAAAGGCTTAGTGTTGCAACTAAGCCTTTTATTCATACTCACGCTGGGCCTGCTAAATCAGTGGCTTAGCCATTCATCGAAGCAAGAAATTGCTTAAACTCTTCCCCTAATTCAGGGTGACGTAAAGCAAATTCAACATTCGCTTTCATATAACCGAGTTTAGAACCACAATCATGACTTTTGCCTTTCATGTAATAAGCATCAACCTGTTCAACATGCATCAAAGATGAAATAGCATCAGTCAATTGGATCTCACCACCAGCACCTGGAGGAGTAAACTCAAGTAACTCCCAGATACGTTCAGATAACACGTAACGTCCAACTACGGCTAAGTTTGATGGTGCATCGTCTATATCGGGTTTTTCGACCATTGCATGGATCTTTGCTGATTCGCCTTGACCAATTTTGACACCATCTAAATCCACCACACCAAATTTACTCACATCTTCATCTGGGACTTGTTCGACCAAGACCTGTGATACACGAGAGGTATTAAATTTAGAGACCATTTCGGCTAGATTGTCTTTTTTTAAGTTACTCGCAGCGTCATCCATAATGACATCCGGTAATACAACGGCAAATGGTGCATCGCCGACAACAGGGTGTGCACACATAATTGCATGACCTAAGCCATTAGCAACGCCTTGGCGAACCTGCATTATCGTGACCCCTTTGGGGACAATCGCTTGGACTTCTTCGAGTAATTGTCGCTTAACCCGTTTTTCTAAGGTTGATTCTAATTCATACGACGTGTCAAAATGGTTTTCAATACTGTTTTTGGACGCATGCGTCACTAATACGATTTCTTTAATGCCCGCTGCGACACATTCATTAACCACGTATTGAATCAGTGGCTTGTCTACCACTGGCAACATCTCTTTTGGTATCGCTTTGGTTGCTGGCAACATTCTAGTGCCTAGACCCGCAACAGGGATCACTGCTTTTGTAACTTGGCTCATTAATGCCTACCCTTAATTGATAATCCACGACCTATGCCATAATACGCCAAGCCATGCTCAGCGACGATGGTAGGTTCAAATAAGTTTCGTCCGTCAAATACTACTTTATCTTTTAAGATTGTTTCTAAAGCCGTAAAGTCTGGTGCTCTAAATGCTTGCCATTCTGTACAGATGGCTAACATGTCCGCGCCATTCAATGCTGCATCTTTCGTGCCCATTAGGCGTAGATCTTCACGATGCCCATAGATACGCTGAGTTTCTTCCATTGCTTCGGGATCAAATGCTTGCACCGTCGCGCCCTGCTCCCACAATAATTCGAGTAATACACGAGCCGAAGCTTCGCGCATATCATCAGTGTTGGGTTTAAAAGACAAGCCCCATAATGCCACAACCTTACCGGATAAGTCACCGTTAAAATGGCGCATCATGTAATCAAATAATTTATGTTTTTGGGTATTATTCACCGCTTCAACGGCTTGCAATACTTTAGCGTCATAGCCAATGTTCGTTGCACTGCGAATAAGCGCTTGCACATCTTTGGGGAAACAAGATCCACCATAACCGCAGCCAGGGTAAATAAATTGATAGCCAATTCGAGGATCAGAACCAATACCTTTTCGCACGTTTTCAATATCTGCGCCAAATTCCTCCGCTAAATTCGCCATTTCATTCATAAAACTGATTTTAGTTGCCAACATACAATTCGCTGCGTACTTAGTCAGCTCAGCACTACGAATATCCATTATAATCACACGCTCATTATTGCGGTTAAATGGATAATACAATTCACGTAAACGTTTTTCTGCGAATTCAGAATCTGTGCCTAAAATAATTCGATCCGGACGCATACAGTCATGTACCGCAGCGCCTTCTTTTAAAAATTCAGGATTAGACACAACGTCAAAAGTAATCTGCTTATTCAAATCACGTAAACACGTATTGACTTGTTCGATAACTTTATCTGCTGTACCGACAGGTACAGTGGATTTGTTGACAATAATAGTATGTGATTGCATATAGGTAGCGATGGTTTCTGCAACTTTCAATACGTATTTTAAATCTGCTGAACCATCTTCATCTGGGGGGGTACCGACTGCGATAAACACGACATCGGCATGCTCAACACCGTGTTTAGCGTCGGTAGTAAAGTGCAGGCGCTTGGCTTCATAATTTGCTGTCACTAATGGCGTCAAGCCAGGTTCAAAAATCGGGATCTGGCCGTTTTTGAGATTTTCTACTTTTTGTTCATCAATATCGATGCATACCACATCATGACCGACATCCGCTAACACCGCAGCTTGTACCAACCCAACGTAACCAATTCCAAATACAGTAACTTTCATCAAATATCCTTATAATTCCGACTTAATTAGATTATCGGCAAATGTTTTCCTAATTAAATATTAGTAGTGAAATTGATATTCGTCACACTTATTACTGAATTATAGTAAAAAATAAATAATCAGCCCTGACTACCCTCCATTTGTACTATGCCATGGCTTAGGTTAAGATTACGCCCGTGCTAAATACACGGTAAAACTAAATAATAATAACATTATACTTCATGGCGTTACTTCCACCCCTGCTGGGCTTGTTGAGCAACGAACATGATTTTTATAGGTATACAAATGACAACAAATACTAACGACACTGGCTTTTTTGGCCATCCTCGCGGTTTACAAACACTCTTTATGACAGAGATGTGGGAACGCATGAGCTATTATGGGATGCGTGCATTACTCGTTTTATACATGACACTCTCTTTACAAGAAGGCGGGTTAGGCATCACCGTTGCTTCTGCGGGTGCTATTTACGGCCTTTATACTGGGGCAGTTTACTTTATGGGCTTACCGGGTGGCTGGATGGCTGACCGTTTAATCGGCGGACAAAAAGCCGTTTATTATGGTGGTGTTATCATCATGATTGGCCATATTATTTTAGCAATCCCAGCACAATCTACCTTTTATATTGGCTTAATCTTTGTTGTATTAGGTACTGGATTATTAAAACCAAATATTGGTGCAATCGTTGGTCAATTATATGCACCAAGCGATCAACGTCGAGATAGTGGGTATACCTTGTATTACATGGGTATTAATATCGGTGCCGTTATTGGTTACACCGTGTGTGGTTATTTACAAGTCAATATGGGTTATCACTGGGCATTTGGTGCTGCAGCGGTAGGCATGGCAATTGGCTTAGTCCAGTATCGCATCACATTAGGAAATTTAGGTGCAGTTGCAGCAGTCCCAACTCAACCTCTTAGTGTTTCAGCGCAAAAGCTTTCTTGGAATATTATCGGGGCATTTTTGATTGTCGTTGCAGGTATTACTTACGCCATTTACAACGGGTTTATTACATTCGATCCGGTACCCGTCGCTAAAGCCGTTGCGGTGATTTTTTGCTTAATTTTTGTTGCTTATTTTGCAGCAATTTACTTCAAAGGCAATCTTAACGCGAACGAGAAAAAAGGCATGTGGGCATTGCTGCTTATTTGTATTGCTTCTGCGTGTTTTTGGGCGGGCTTTGAGCAAGCAGGTTCATCACTAAACTTATTTGGTCGTGATTATACTGACCGTATGTTGGGTGCATTTGAAATCCCCACTGCATGGTTCCAATCAGCCAACTCTTTCTTTATCGTCATTTTATCGCCGTTTTTTGCTGCCTTATGGATTAACCTAGCCAAAAGAATGATCACACCAAGCTATTCAGTTAAATGTGCGTTTGGTTTAATTGTCATGGCAACGGGCTTTATTGTGATGTTTTTTGCTTCACAATACGCCGCAGCGGGTCTAAAGGTCGCACCATATTGGTTGATAGCAACGTACTTCTTACACACCGTTGGTGAGTTATGTTTAAGCCCTGTCGCATTAAGTGCTGTGTCTAAACTTTCGCCAAAACGCTTTGCAGGTCAAATGATGGGTGTATTCGTTCTCACTTACTCTATTGGTAATGTCATTGCAGGTTTATTAGCAGGTAACTTCGATCCAGAAAACCTAGAGCAAATGCCTAACTTGTATTTGCAAATTAGCTTGTTCGGTATTTCTATCGGTATTATTCTCGTCTTACTCAGTTTTAAAACTAAGTATTGGGAAATGTCTGCTGAATCAGCAGCGCAGGAAGCAGAGCACAAGCCTGCATAAACGTGTTATAGATATAGCCATTAAGGCTTGTTGGTCGCGTATGGTTTACGCACTAACAAGCCTTTTTTATGTTTATCGTTCTGTGTCTGGATAGAGCCGCTAGGAAACTTCTCTGTTTTTAGTTATTATACAAATACACTCAATTGCACTTTGGCATCCATGAAGCTTTATTTTTCTACCAAACAGATACCACAACTTCAAGCTATGCCGCTGACCCAGCGGATAAAATTGCTAGAAACAGCCACCACGCAATTAACCATACCAGAAAAAACGCTACTTAATATTTTAAAATTATGTGTTATCGCGCCTTTTTTCATTCTATTATTACGAGTAGTTAATGATTGGACGTCGCTGTTATGGGCCTGTCTCATTTTATTACTCTATCCGTTGGTTGTGAGGCCGATACAATTTTCACTGAGTGCAAAATACTTACCTGGCGTTAACCCATCGCAAGATTAAATTAAGATTAAGGAAAATCAATGTCTACTATTTTAGTAACTGGCGGAGCTGGCTATATTGGCTCTCACACTGTTTTACAATTATTAGAGCAAGGCGATACGGTTATCGTACTAGATAATTTTTGTAACTCCTCAGCAGAATCAATTACTCGCGTACAACGACTAACTGACCGACAAGTGACATTAGTGCAAGGTGATATTCGCGATGCTAGTGCCCTACGTGATGTGTTTAGCCAATACAAGATTGATTCAGTTATTCATTTTGCCGGTTTAAAAGCGGTCGGTGAATCCGTTGCTCAGCCACTTAAGTACTATGAAAACAACGTGTTTGGCTCAGTACAACTATGTAATGTTATGAGCGAGTTTGGTATCAAGAACATCGTATTTTCTTCTTCTGCTACGGTATACGGCGATCCAGTTGCCCTGCCGCTCCAAGAATCAATGCCAACAGGCACTCCCACTAATCCTTATGGCCAATCCAAATTAATGGTTGAACATGTTTTGCGTGATTTATACACGTCAGATAATGAATGGAATATCGCGATTTTGCGTTATTTTAATCCTGTAGGCGCCCACAAATCAGGTGACATTGGTGAAGATCCAAATGGGTTACCCAACAATTTAATGCCGTTTATTAGCCAAACAGCAACGGGGAAACGTGATTGTTTAGCCGTATTTGGCAATGATTATGACACCCACGACGGCACTGGCGTCCGCGATTATATTCATGTCGTTGACTTAGCAGATGGACACTTAAAAGCGCTAAATGCACTCACTCAAAAACCTGGTGTATTAACGGTTAATTTAGGTACGGGTATCGGTTACAGTGTATTAGATATGGTTAAGGCATTTGAAGCTGCAAGTGGCGTAAATGTGCCGTACAAAATTGTGGCACGACGACCAGGTGATGTAGCGGCGTGTTATGCCGATCCTAGTCATGCTAAAGCAGTATTAGGTTGGGAAGCAAAGTTAGATTTACAAGCTATGTGTGATGATACATGGCGCTGGCAATCTGCGAACCCCAACGGCTATCAAGGCTAAATCAATACGTGAACAACCCAGCGACATCGCTTCGCTCTGATCACTGGGTTTTTTGTGTCTTATTATTTAACTTTCAGCTGTGAAGCAGTTATAAATCGTCTAGCAACCCTTCAAACTCTTCAAAATTTTCCATTTCTTCAGCTTGTTCCTCTGGTGTTTTTTCGACTTTACCATTTTTAACTTTAAACTCTAAACGTTGAAAATAAGCCGTCTTAACAAACACATATGGATCTAGCGAACTGTTTAAGGTGCTATCCTGTGACAGTAGTCTTGCTCGGCCTTCTATCACCCCAACCACTGCACTAAAGAGGGTAAAGTTACTATTTAGTATATTCATCGGGAACATCATGTTATCTACCACATCTCCGGTAGTTGAACGAATATCAGTAGGACCTCGTGCTGGTATCATTAAATAGGGTCCAGTTTCTACGCCCCACACCCCTAATACTTCACCAAAGGATTCTTTTTCTTTATTTAGATCCATCGACGATGCAACATCAAATACGCCGACAACACCTACAGTAGTGTTAATCAAAAAACGTGCAAGACTAACCATCGAGCCATCAATTTCACCTTGTAATAAATTATTCAAAAAATTAGCCGGTTCAGCTAAGTTATTAGAAAAATTAACCAGACCGGTGCGCACAGGTTGTGGCATCACAGCGACGTAACCTTGAGTGACGGGCTTGAGTAAGTATTTATCCAAGATATCATAGTTAAAGTCCCACATGGTGCGGTTAAAACCTTCAAATGGGTCGCGTGCATCGCCAATATTCGCATCTTCAGAACTATCATGTTGAGGATCTGCCTGAATCATAGCCGCTGAGTTGGCTTGTGACTGTGCTTGTTGCTCAGATTTATTCGCCGCGCAACCGCTCGTCAATCCGACTAATAATACAACTAGTATTAGGTGCTTCAATTCTTTATTTCCTTGTTAATAATAATGGATACTGGGATAACGGCATCAGCTACCTTAGTTAAGGTAATACTGCCTTCCAATTCACCAACACTTGTTTGCACATTTTCATCGAACGATAAGCGTGCTGTTAATGTCACTTCAGTTAAATCATTTAACGAATATGTCGCCATCATCGCATCGCTATTCGTTAACGTTACTGTGGTAGGTAATGCCCCTAAATTCAGTTTTTTAACCGCTGCAGGTAAAGGATTGTCACTCGCTCCGTCTTTTGCAAACACAAATAAATACGTCGGCTGTAAGCGATTGGATTGTGCTAAGCGGGTATTAATGTCTTTATCCGCACTGATAGTGATACTAAACCCAGTCGCCAATTTTGATTGACCTTTGAGTTCATCTATCCGTGACTGAATTTGTACTATCGCAGGGTTATTAGGCGGTAATAACTCCTTAATTTGCATAAAATACTGTTCGGATGTGGCTAAGTCGCCCAATTGCCCCGCTGTCATACTCAACATTAGTGCGGCTTGATTATTATCAGGCTCTAACACTAATAAACGACGCAACACCACTACCGCTTTTTTTAAGAATTCAACTTGATTAGGCATCATTAATGCTTGGGCGTAACTGCTTAAGGTTTCCGCATTGTTTGGTGCTATCAATAACGATTTATCAAACGCTTGATAGGCTTGTTCAAATTGATTTAATGCCCCATACAAACGCCCTAATAACATCCAACCCGTTGCATCTTCAGCATTATGTGCAATACGAGAACGAATCGCTAACGTAAACGATTGCACGTCTTCTAACGTGACATCTTCGGAAGGATTAACAATGATCTTGTCCGTTAAGCGCTGCATATCTGCTTGAGCTTGATACAAACCGCTAACTCCAGATACTTGATTAACGTGCCAATACATAACGCCTGAAGCAAGTAACAACACAACTAGGAGTGCACTGGCGATTTTACTAGTGTGACTGTTATTAACCGAATCTACAACAATAGTATCTGACTCAGGGCGAGTTTCATCTAGCAATGCAATTTTTAAATCTTTTTGTGCTTGAGTGCGATGCTTATCAGAGATAATCCCTTGTGCAAATTCCTCATCCAGTTCAACTAAACGTTGTTTGATTAAGCGGGTGTTTGATAAGGTAAAGGCTTGCGTATGAGCTGCATAATTACGTTTAAAAACCGGATAAAAAATAAAGCCTAACGCCAACATCGCCAACCCAACAGCAAGTATATAAAAGGTAATCATTTATCTTTCTCCAGCATTTCATCAGCTTTGGCGAGTAAATCAGCTTCAACTTGCTCATCAGTGTGGCTTATTTCAGGACGACGTTTAAATAATATCCAACCGCCAATAAGCAGTACCGAAAACGGTAAAATCCACAACCAAATTGTCGAGTTATTAACTGGAGGTTGATAATAAACAAAATCGCCATAGCGCTGTTTCATAAAATCAATGACTTGGTCATGATCATTACCCTGAGATAGCAACTGATACACTTTGCGGCGCATATCATGAGCTATCATGGCATCTGAATCGGCAATATTTTGATTTTGACACATTGGGCAGCGTAGCTCTTTGGTCAGGCGTTTAAAATCTTGACGTTGTTGTTCTGAAGCAAATGCATAGTTTTCTTGAGTTGCCTGCACATCGTGACTGAACAATAATCCAGATAATGTCAATAAGCTCCACATGCTTACTATAATAAATAATGAACGAGTGAGATGATTCACGGTTGCCCCTCAGTTTGTCTCGGTGTGAATTGCAACGACTGTTGCGCCATCAATTCGTTGTATAAAGGGGCAAATTTACTGTCCCACACACGCGGGTTTAGATCGCCAATGTGATGTACTCGGATTACCCCTTGTTGGTCAATTAACAACGTTTCAGGCGCTCCGGTAACCCCTAAATCCAAAGAGGTATCGCGGTATACATCAAAAATATTAAATGCAAACGGGTTACCTAATTGATTCGTGGTTTCAATGACTTCTTGTTGTACGCGCGCCAGCGTTTTAGTACCAAAGTCAGGATCCAGATCTTGATCATAATACAATCCAACAAAGCGAACACCTTGTTGACTTAACTCTGTTAAATAAGGTAGCTCGACCGCGCAAGTTACACACCACACGCCCCAAATATTTAATAAGGTAACCTGGTCCGTAAAAACATCATTAGTGTAAATCACACTCGGCTCCATCAAATCAGGCAAACTAAACGTCGGCATAGGCTTAGCTAGTGCCTGAGACTCTCGTTCACGCGGATCAGAAAACAACCCTTGATACAAAAAGAACACTAATGCGGTAAATGCGACTAATGGCACAACAAAACGCGTATTTATCATGCGGTTTGGATCCCTAATTTAGCGAGTTTTTTCATTCTATAACGCTTGTCGAACATAGAGCACACGCCACCTAATGCCATAATTCCGGCACCTAACCAGATCCATATCACAAATGGTTTGTAATATACTCTAACAGCCCACGCCCCATTGTCTAATGGTTCGCCCAAAGCAATGAACAAATCACGGATCAGTGTGGTATGAATACCTGCTTCGGTCATCGACATACCTTTAACAGAGTAAAAACGTTTTTCCGGTTCTAAATGCACCACAAAATCGCCCTCTTGATACACATCAAAAATACCACGATCAGCGGTGTAATTAGGCCCTTGTATAGCTTTTACTTCTGAAAATTTTATAGTGTATCCCGCAATTTCAACTTCATCACCGAAGTTCATCCGCACATCACGCTCTAGTTCAAAATTACTCACTAACGTAATACCAATCAATGCGACAGCAAAACCGACATGCCCTAAGATCATGCCCCAGTGACTAGGTTTGAGTTTGCGTATTTTAGTGGCAATAGCGAATTCATCAGGCATCGCATCAACACGTTGCGCGACTTCTTGAATCGTTGAGACCAAAATCCATACGGCACAAATCATCCCTAACGTCGCGACGTAGGTGGCGGTCGTAGCAAAGCTATTTACAATCAACAAGGCTGCACTTATACCAATACCTAAGGCAATTAAGATTTGATTAGTCAGCGCGCCTAGGGGTTGTTGCTTCCAGCGACTTAGCGGACCGATAGTCATAAATACGACAAACGGCACAATCAGCCACGTAAACATTTGATTAAAAAACGGCGCGCCAATTGAGATACTGCCAAGACCTAGTTCTTTGTGAACCAATGGAAACAAGGTGCCTAATAACACTACCACTGTAGCAGCACATAGCAGAACATTGTTACCCATCAACATGACTTCACGAGAGGCAAGCGAGTAATAAGAACGAGTTTTTAATTGTGGCGCACGCACAGCATACAGCACTAAGGAGCCACCGATCACAATCACCAGTAACCCTAAAATAAAGAGTCCTCGTGAAGGATCGGACGCAAATGAATGGACTGAGACCAGTACCCCAGAGCGTACCAAAAATGTCCCTAACAAACTCAAGGAGAATGCCGATATGGCCAACAATACTGTCCACGACTTAAAGACTTTTCGTTTTTCAGTGACCGCTAAGCTATGCATTAAAGCCGTACCGACTAGCCAAGGCATAAATGACGCATTTTCGACCGGATCCCAAAACCACCAGCCACCCCAACCAAGTTCGTAATAAGCCCACCAACTGCCTAATGCAATGCCAACAGTTAAAAATGCCCAAGCGGCAATTGTCCATGGACGAGACCAGCGAGCCCAAGTTGAATCTAATTGACCAGAGATCAGCGCCGCAATAGCAAAGGCAAATGCAACAGAGAAGCCAACATAGCCCATGTACAACATAGGCGGGTGAATAATCATGCCAAAATCTTGTAACAACGGATTAAGATCTGCGCCATCTACTGGATAAAACGGTAATAAACTCTCAAATGGATTAGAGGTGAGCAGCATAAATAAATAAAAACCAATCGACACCATGCCCAGCACTGCCAGCACACGTGCGACCATGACTTCAGGGATCCCTTTGCTAAATATAGCAACAGCGACTGTCCATACAGAAAATATCAATACCCACAATAAAAATGAGCCTTCATGCCCACCCCACACTGCCGTTATTTTGTAGTACCAAGGCAATAAACTATTAGAGTGATTAGCCACATAAGAAACAGAAAAATCATCCGCTAAAAAGCGATTAGTCAGACAAATATAAGCAATCAATGTAAACGTAAACAAGCCAATGGCTAACGGTTTAGCAGAGGAAATCATCATTTTATGGTTAGTTTGCGCCCCCCACATTGGATAAATCGCTAACAACACCGATAGCAGTAGAGCAATGACAATAGAAAAGTTACCAATTTCAGCGATCATGATAATAAGGTCTCAATACAATTCAAAAGTTAATTAATAGCTAGGCGCAGCCTTCGTGATCGCAGCATCCGCTGGTTTGACATGCTTAATGCCTTTTAATTTCTCAGCCAATTCAGGCGGCATGTATTCTTCATCATGCTTTGCTAAGACCTCTTCGGCCACAATCAAATTACCTTCTTGCAACACACCCGTCGCCACTATTCCCTGACCTTCACGAAATAAGTCAGGTAAAATCCCCGTGTACGACACCGTCACAATAGGACCTATATCCACTAAATCGAATTCAACGGCTAAGGTTTCTTGATTACGTTGGACTGACCCTTCGACGACCATACCACCAATACGCAGACGTTGGCCGACTTGTGGTTTAACCGCGGCTTTACCTTTCCCGTCAATGATTTCACTTGGGGTATAAAACAAATCTATATTGTCGTTTAGGGCAAACAACATCAAAGAAATTGCGCCTGCTACCATTCCACCAATCACCCCGACGGTGATCAAACGCTGTTTACGTCTAGGATTCATGCTTTTGATTGCTCCTTAGCTTGTTGGATCCGTGCTTTACGTGCAGCTTGTGCACGGACTTCAGTAATTAATTTACGCTTGTCGAGTTTGATATAAATAATAAAAGCGACGACAACTAACAGCGATACTCCATATGACAACCATACAAAAAAACCGTATCCGCCCATCTCTAAAAATGCTGAAAACGAATCAAAATGCATTAGCGGTTCTCCGTTTTTTGCAGTAATGCGATCACCCAAGGACGATGTAACTCTCGGCGCAAAATTTGATTTTTCAAATTCATCATGACCAAAGTACCGATTAAACCAACCATACCAGCTATAGAAATTAATAACGGCCATAACATTGATGGTGCAATCGAAGGTTTACCAAATTTGGTGATAGTCGCACCTTGATGTAGGGTATTCCACCACTCCACCGAATAATGAATAATCGGAATATTAATGACGCCAACCAAAGCCATGATCGCAGCCGATTTACCGGCTTGAGTTTTGTCACTAAACGCGCCATATAAAGCCAATACGCCCAAATATAAGAAAAACAAAATAAGCTGAGCCGTTAAGCGGGCATCCCATATCCACCAGGTTCCCCACATAGGTTTACCCCATGCAGCACCCGTAAATAGAGAGATAAAAGTTAAAATCGCGCCTACCGGTGCAATCGCAATCATGCTCATGTAGGCGGTTTTCCATTGCCACACTAGCCCTACAAATCCAGCGATAGCCATTGCCACATAAGTACTCATAGACAAAATCGCTGACGGTACATGGATGTAAATAATTCGAAAAGAGTCACCCTGTTGATAATCGGACGGCGCGAACGCTAACCCCCAAATAAATCCAACAAGTAAGCCCACCACCGCAGTGACGAAAAAATAAGGTAGTAACGTGTTGCATAACGCATAAGCACGTTCTGTTTTAGCGTAAGGATGTAACCAATTAAACATTAATGATGACTCACTCTGATAGCGTAACTAATTGCAAAAGGGGTAATAGCAACCGCAAAACATAGCATTGCGCCGATAATAGCAAGTTGTGGGGCATAGTTTAATCCCATCGCTGCGCTATCAACAGCAGATGTAGCAAATATCAGTAAAGGAATAAATACAGGTATCAATAACAACGATAATAACACCCCACCTCGTTGCAACCCAACCGTTAATGCAACAGCAATCGCGCCAATTAAGGATAATAACGGTGTACCTAGCGCTAACGTCTGAATTAACGCCCAGTACATGGCTGGCGTTAAATTTAAAAACAAAGCTAATAACGGCGAGATCAGCAACAAGGGTAAAAACGAACCACACCAATGCACAAATACTTTGGCAAACATGGCCCATGATAATGACACATGCGCTAATTGCAGTTGTTCTAAACTGCCGTCATTAAAGTCATCACGAAACAGCTTATCCATGCCGAGTAATGCAGATAATATTGCCGCAACCCAAATCACACCTGGGCCCACTTTTTGTAACGTTTCAGGACCTGGACCTATGCCCAAAGGAAATAACGTAATAACCATGACAAAAAATAACAGCGGCTGCAATAGTTCTGATTTTTGCCGATAAGCGAGGACTAAATCGCGCTTGATGATACTCGTTAATGGGTTAACCGATTTCATAAACGATACTCTAAAGCAACCGTCTTAACCGGTAAGCGACTTTGTAATGCTTGATGTGACGTCATCAAGACAGCTCCACCTTGAGACACAAAATCATCTACTAACCCTTGGATGAATGTCACACCGGCAATATCCAAAGAGGTAAAAGGTTCATCTAAGATCCACACATTAGCACGTAATAACTGAGTCCGAGCCAATGACACGCGTCGTTGTTGTCCAGCGGATAATTGCCCACTAGGCACATCCTCAAGTCCGACTAAATTAAAGCGCGCTAATAACGCATATAACTGTTCTTGACTGGTAGCGATACCATGTATACTCGCCCAATAAGCAAGGTTTTCCACACTCGATAAGTATTTATTTAGGCCTAATTTATGCCCTAAATATAACAGTGGATAATCGACAGTATTCGGTTGCTGATCGGCTGCATGAAGTGTGTTGGTGACAGTCACAACACCACAATCGGGCTCAGACAACCCCACCAATAGTCGCAACAAACTGGTTTTACCGGCACCATTTGGACCAGTTAAGTGAAACAGCTCACCCGCATAAACTTGCAATGAAAAAGACTCAAATAAGGTACGGTCTTGCTTGATGCAAGATAGATCTTCGGCTTTAAGCCGCAATATATCCCTGTAATCATTAGTTACACACGCTGTCCTAGTCTCACCAATCACTGTCTTTTTCCACTAATTTAAACCTGTTTATCATACCATAATCAAAGACTTAAGCAGTATTTTTTCCCTAACATTTAGTAGTAGTTTTGTGCTGCTATTGGACTAGATTATTGTTTCATCGTTTTTCGTCCATAAACCTTAACATATCCCTATACAGAGTTATTCTTTTGCGCCGATAACACAATATGACTCAAGATATGCTGCGTGGCCTTAATCAGATAATCAACAAAGTGGCGGCTGCGTTGCCCACTAATATGCGCGCGCCACAACACACCGTTTATGATGGCCTGACCCAACAAGCCCAAACTAGGCTACATCAACAGTTAAGCACAACAATGCACAGTGTGAATGCCGAACAGTTAGAGTTGTCTCTACAAGGTAAGCAATTGATTATTCGGCTGCCATTGGCAAACTCAACAGAAGCACAGACTTCAGCTAAGCCTACTATGGTGTCAATCCCATTAACCGACGAGCAAGTAAAATTAATCAAAAGCTTGCTTGCTCAACAACTCAATGCGCGCACTGCCCTAAATCAATCATCAACCTTAACGGTGTCGATCGAAGCGCTTTCTAATAACCCCGCGATAGCTAATACCAGCCTTAAGATCCCCACCGCACAACGTACTAAAATTGCATTAGCGCTGTTAGTGCAGGCAAACCAATTAACACTATCAGGGCAAATACAAGGCACCAATAAACCCTTAGCAAATCTGCTATCACTCTTTATTGCCCCGCTAGATAAAGTGGTAAATGTCCCACTACAACGGCTTCCTGATGGGTTACAGACGTTAGTCAACAACCTCAATACAACGGGTATCACAATTAAGCCTATTTTGACCATTGACGCACAGCATAGACAGCCAACACCTGGTCAGATGTTAGCACCTATTGAATCTAGATTTGTGGATGTGCAATTAGCACTGAATAAACACGTCATTGCAGGTAGCCTAGATACTCAACATGTGGCAACACAGACATTGTTGAAAGCGGTTAATCAACTCCATGGCGGAAAATTGTCATTGTCTAAGAGTGAATTAACCGCAATCGTGCAGCACATCAATAGCCAAGATACCAAACCATTTCTGGATGCATTAACTTCCCCTAAATCATCCATAACTTTAGCGCCACAACTTGATAAATTATCGATTTCCCCTGCGTCGATTGAACGCTCTTTAGCACAAGCTGGTACAGCAAAAAATTTTCCGGAAAAGAGCATAGACAGTACCAGTGAAGCTAAGACCATTATAATACGGCTGGCTACTGCGACAAAATCCACGGATATTGCATTACCTAGCGGTCTCATCAAACCATTGAGTCAGCTCATGGCGCAGAGTATATCGATGAGCAGAACGGTAGACGCCGCCAATATGACAATACCATCGACACATTCAACAACATTAAGTGGTTTGGGGTTACCACCATCTAACAATAAGACTCCAGAGACCAATTTCGATCCAGCAACCAAGTTACTAAAAGGGATCACGCGTTTATTAACCGGTCATAGCTTGCACCAAGCAGTGAGTATGGAATGGCAAACCCAGCACCCTGACAGTCAATATTTTACATTGCCAAATTTTTTATCTGGATCAAAACAACCCATCCAATTATTAATAAAACAAGAGCAACAGGCTGAATCAGAGCAATCCAACCACGTTGAGCAACAGGGCAATAAATGGCATATTTCTCTACAATTTAATATCGCCAATCCCAACGATAAACATGACGAACCGCAAGGAACGTTATTAGCCAAAGCAACCTTACAGGCACAAACTGTTAATATTTCATTATATGGTTCAACTCAAACATTATTAGATAATATCAACCAACACAAACATGCATTAGAACAACGGTTACGACAGTTAGGATTTACAGTTGAAGCACAACCGGCTTATCAGGGTGTGATTAATGACAGCTTAGTCGATTGGCCTAAGCCCATTCGTCCAGCAAACGAGGTATCGGTATGAAATCCCACACTTCAGGTAGCAAAGCAGGTGCGTATACGAAGCATGCCGCCGCACTGAGATATGATCCACAACATCACTCAGCTCCTACCGTTGTCGCCAAAGGTGAGAATGTGCTGGCGGAAGAAATCATCGCATTAGCACGAGCACATGGCGTGTTGATTCATGAAGATCCACATTTAGCCGAAGTGCTTAATTCGCTTGAGATTGGACAAAACGTGCCACAAGAAATTTTTATTGTTGTGGCTGAACTCATTGCCTTTTCCTATGTACTGCAAGGCAAATTCCCAAAAAACTGGCACGGTCATCAGCCAATTAATACTGAAGCCTAATGTAGTCAGACAGCGAAGCACACCGACCGCACCCTTTTTATATGATGCCTTGCTGTATTATCGGGACCAACCAGTAACGGATCTGTCCTTGAGACACCCGTTTTAATTGATCTAACACGACAGACGTGTGGAGTGCCGAATGCACAATCTCAAAACGATAAAATCCTCTATACCCCTCAACTTGTTCGCGGATACTATACTGACTATGCTCTTTACTAAAGCCTTGGATGTCAAACAAACTGAACCCGCTAATCATCTCTAGCCCCATTAATACATCTACTACATCATCTTTTAGTAGTTCCGGCACCACTGCCATTAAGATTAAGCCTTGTTGCTCAGTTTGCATAACGTTTCTCCAACCAAATATAAAATACCGGGATTAAAAATAACGTGGTAAAAGTAGAAGTAAAAAGGCCCCCAATGACCACTATCGCTAACGGTTTTTGGATCTCCGCGCCAGGTCCTGTAGCTATCACTAATGGCATCAACCCAAACATCGCCGTTAATGCCGTCATTAATACCGGACGCAAGCGCTGTTTAGCACCATTAACCACCCGTAGTGACAAATCTTGAACTTGCGCCTTGGTTTGTTCAAAGTAACTGAGCATGACCACTCCATTTAAAACTGCAACACCTAACAAGGCGATAAATCCTACCGACGCAGGAACCGACAAAAATTCACCACTAAGATACAAGGCTATAATGCCCCCCATAATGGCAAAAGGAATATTTGCCAAAATCAAACTCGCTTTAGCCAAGGAACCAAATGTGGTGAACAAGATAATTAAAATCAAGCCTAATGCCATGGGGACAACCAATAATAAATTATTCGTCGCGCGTTGTTGATTTTCAAACTCGCCTCCAAAGGTAATGCTATAGCCTACCGGTAACGTAATCTGTTGATTTACATTGAGCTGTAATTCATCAACAAAACTCACAATGTCTCGCCCAGTGACATTAGACGTTACGACAGCAAAGCGATTACTATTTTCTCGTTCAATTAAAATCGGACCTTGCTTAAAAGA
This sequence comes from Glaciecola sp. UBA983, assembly GCA_002292215.1. Lineage (GTDB taxonomy): Bacteria > Pseudomonadota > Gammaproteobacteria > Enterobacterales > Alteromonadaceae > Opacimonas. The sequence continues at coordinate 20,934 of DBBN01000065.1, forward strand.
AATATCTGCAATCATCTCTAAAGGCAATAATGAGGCATCGGGTAATAAAATGTTCATGCGTTTGATTTGAGCAATATTCGTTGGTTTAATCTGGTGACCGTCACTTAAGCCAAACACAATGGGCGTTTTTTTCTTGCCTTGGATCAGCGTTGAGACGGTTAACGTTTCCAGCTGACTCTTAATTAGCGTTGCCAGTTGTGCTGTCGTCATATTATGTTGCAACGCAATATCCGGTTTTAGCGTGATATTTAAAAAATCGCCACCTTCAATCACCGCAGCATTTACATCGACACTACCTGCTATATTTTTGGTTAAGGCACTAATATCATGTGCTATATGTGCCAAGCTCGGAATATCATCGCCAAAAATCTTAATCGTTACGGCACCGGTGCTCCCGGTCAACATTTCAGATACACGCATTTGGATTGGCTGTGTGAAGCCCACATTAATCCCTGGAAACTCAGCAAGCACATCTCGAATAGCCTCAATCAACTCGTTTTTAGTGGCAAACCGCCATTGCTCCATGGGTTGTAATTCCATGAATACATCTGTTTCATTTAAGCTCATCGGATCGAGTCCTATTTCATCAGAACCCACTCTTGCGACAATTTGTTTAATTTCAGGAATCTGTGCCAAGAGGGCTTGTTCGATTTGAATATCTAAATCGGTTGACGCTTGCAGTGAAATACTCGGAGATTTTTCTAGTTGAACAATAATATCGCCTTCATCTAATACAGGCATAAAGGTTTTACCTAAAGAGGTAAACAACACGCCACTACTTAACAATAATGCTATCGCCACAATTATCATCGGGAGCGGAGCCGCTAAGGTACGTTGCAATAATGCTTGATACCTAACTTGTAGTGCTTGCACAAATTTTGGCTCAGTGACGGCATGACGGCTTAATAAAAATGAGGTGAAAGCAGGAATGACGGTTAATGATAGAAGTAGTGAAGAGATCATTGCAAAGACAATCGTCACCGCAACCGGCGTAAATAATTTCCCCTCTAATCCTGTCAATGTCAGTAACGGAGAAAACACGATGATGACAATAATGGTCCCAGATACTACTGGCGTAGCCACCTCTTTGCATGCACGAAATATCAAATGTAATTTAGGTAACGACGCATTTTTTTGCATGGCATTAACTGTATTTTCGACGACCACGACCGAAGCATCAACTAGCATACCTATTGCAATGACTAATCCTCCTAAACTCATGAGGTTGGCAGTAAAACCAAATTGTTCCATCAATAAAAAGGTACAGGCAGCGGAAAAAGGCAACACGAGTGACACGGCAACGGCAGCACGAACATCGCCTAAAAATAATGAAAGCACCACTACAACCAACAATATTGCAATCAGTAATGCTTCTTCAATCGTCCCAATCGCTTTGTCTATGAGGTTTTTACGATTATAAAACACATTAATACTTGAGTCTTTGGGTAACGTCGCTTCGATTTGTTGCAGTTTTTGTGTCACTAGTTCAATTACCTGGGCGGTATTCGAATCTTTAAGGGCTATGACTATCGCTTCAGTTGTTTCTTGACCATTGCGAGTCACTGAACCATATCGTGTTAAATGACCTTGGGATACTTCGGCAATGTCACGCAAACGGATTACACTACCTAAATGCACAGCGATCACCATATCATTGAGCTGCGCAAGATCGTTCACACGCCCCTCACTGCGCACAATCAACGTATCATTGCCGATATTAATGCGTCCAACATTACCATTTTGATTGCTGTCATTGACCACGTTCGCCAGTTCTTCTAGCGACATCTGGATACGTGCTAATTTAAGTAGATCAGGACTGATTTGATACGTTTTGGCAAACCCGCCTAATATATTGACATCTGCAACGCCATCGATAGTGCGTAGTAAAGGACGAATTTCCCATTCTAAAATTTGTCGACGTTCAATCAATGACAGATTGGGGTTTTCCAGTGAAAACATAAACATTTCACTCAGGGGAGTACTCATCGGTGCGACACCGCCTTCAAGCCCTGGGGGTAAGTTAGGCATAATATTCGCCAAGCGTTCTGCAACCTGTTGCCTAGCCCAATAAATATCCGTCCCTTCTACAAAGTCTAACGTAATATCTGTGATGGCATATTTGGTCGTCGAACGTAAGATTTGTTGCTTAGGGATCCCTAATAATTCGGTTTCTATGGGTAGAGTTACCTGCGCTTCAATTTCTTCTGCGGTCATACCGGGCGCTTTGAGTATCACTTTTACCTGTGTAGGAGCGATATCTGGAAATGCATCAATGGGTAATGCAAACCAAGCTGATGTGCCTGCCAGCAAAATAAAGAGCGAAATAATAACTACAAATACACGTTGGATTAATGAAAATCGAATAATACCCGCTAGCATATTATTCCCCCAACCCTAACAAAACACCTTGAACGGCACTCACTGATGTCGTTAAAATCAACTTATTTGCGAGCGACTGTTGCGCTGTTACAATATACATCTGCTGTTCACTGGCAAGTAAATCAACTTTTACCGCAGTGTAACTGTCTGCTTCTTTTACCCAAATGTAACTCTGCCCTTCCCAAGAGAACACACTGTCTTGGCTAATTTGATAAGCTTGAGTGTAATATTGTGGGATCAACGATACTTGCTCTCCTAATTTCAAGTTACAGTTTGTGGTAATCGGCGCTGACCAGATGCTTTGGTAAAATTGCTCTATACGCTGATCGCGCTGACTTATCTCTAACATGCAATGGGGTAATTGGATTGTCTTTATCTTTAGCGCATTCTCCGCCGCTGCGCTCAGCCGATTGGCAACCGGTACATTAATATGCACTCGAACCGCATTTTCCGGCACAAAGCGACCAATAATTTCATCGATATTCAATGCTGCTGGGCTATCATATATAACGTGTCCAGCAATAGGTGCCCCAATCGTTAATGAGTCTTGTTCTTCATCAACGTGCGTCACATAAGCAAAAAAATGTTCATATTCGTCATAAGCTAGTTTAATTTTATAATATTGCTCTGTGATTGCTAACCAATCACTTTCATTGATTGATTTGTTTTTAAACAAACGTTGGTTGTTTACATATAGCGTCTGGCTTTGTGTGTGTAGCTGCTGATAGATTTTATATTGCGCATAATAGTGATGCACTTCAGGACCTATCAACTTAACAAAGTCTTCTCCTGCTTTAATGACTGTGCCAGGGGGCCGCACATATACCGCTTGTTGAATATTCATGGGTGCTTTGAGTACATAAGCCTGCCCTGGTAATTCACTGACTGTGCCTAGTAATTGGCTCCCAGAAAAATGAGTGATAGCGGTGACTGTTTGTGTTTGTTGCTGTAAAGCACCAAGTTGTTGCACACTTACTTTTAGGCTCGTTTGTGACTCCGCATGCAGGGGTGCCACAAGTAGGATGCTTACCAACATGACTGACACAGATAACTGCAAGCTGCGGAATGTAGTTGATTCTAATCGCTTCATAATGAATGTCCTTGTGCCTGATTAATCGCTGCTATTTGGCGATTAATCGCAAGTTGATTAAGGGTAATAGTCGTTTGGGCGCTAAACAATTCGATAAGGTTACGAATATGTACAACTTGATTTTGGGTATTCGAGGCCAGCATGGTCGTAATGGACAACTCTAATTTTTCTAATGTTTCCCTATTTTTATCTAATAAATGTTGTTTTTTAAGTAAAAAATCATACTCCGATATCTGAGTTTGTGAATCAGCGAGTATTTTGGTGAGTAGTTGATTACGTGTCACGGAATAATTGAGTTTGGCTTGGCTTAACTCATTACGTTGTGAAATTGATAACTCATGACCAATCGTGATTGGAATATCAACACCCACACCAATTTGATTATCCGAAAAATTAACACCTTCGACTCTTTTTGCGGCAAGCTGTACACTCCATGCTTGGGCTGACTGACTTTGCCCTTGCTGGGCTTGGCTTAATGTCTGCCACTCAAGATCCAGTGCTTGTATAGCTGGATGCTGTGCCGTAGACAACTCAACGTTATGTGTAGTAAAGCCCTCAAGTGTATTCTCAGGTAATGACTTCAACCCAGTCAACTGCTGATACTGCTTCAGCGTAAACGCTAATTTTCGTGTATATTCTAAGTGCCCAATTTGACTATCATTGACCTCTTTTTGTAGTAAAAACAATGCATACTGCGGCAGCGCATTCAGTTCTGCCATTTGGGTATACTGCGCGAGTAACTCTGTTAATACCATTGCTTTACGTTGAGCTGCATTGACTAATATATCCGTTTCTTGATAGTCCCAAATCAATGTGCGAATGAGTCCAGAGTAATATAATTCTTGTTGCTGCTGAGCCAGAGTGTTCATCCTTTCTCTATTTTTCGTACTGAGCGCATCGATTTCACGTTGAAGTTTAGATTTAATGGGCAAAGAAACACTCAATTGAGCTTCCTTATCGGCATCCTCGGTCTGATTATGCATGTATAACAACGACAGTATTGGACTCGAATCAAGCCAAACAAGCGATCTCTCATTGTCATTGTCTTGGTGAAGATTCAATAAATCGACCCGACCTTGTGTCGCCAATGTTGCCGCTAATATATCTTGTAACGATAATTTTGGGTTAAATGTTTGTGTCGCATTGTTACTATTAGTACGGTCAATATGGGTAGTATCGCTATTATTAATGCTGTCCTTAGCACTCACGGTGCCCGATACCAATACACTCATGATCCCAATAAATACTGTAGCAAAGATGGTTTGTGCTGATGAACTAAACGTTTTCACTAAAACCTCATTTATTAATAATTTGAATTAATTCTATTTCATAGGAATTATATTATCTATATACATCTGTATGATATGCACGTCCACATAAGGCAACCATACAATGCGCGAAAGATTGATCACTGCAATCTTAATCATCATGATACTAAATGGTACAGATGTGTTTGTTGATATAGGTCTATAAGTGCCCTTTTGGAATATTGTATAAGAAGCAACGGTTCGTCAACAATCCTCTAATTTTTATTAACCATAAAAAAACCGCAATCAGTGTCAAACATGATTGCGGTTTTAAATGAGTGAGAAGTGTTTATGCTTCTTCTTGGCCTTCGACTTCTTCTGCTTTTTCGTCAGAAGGTTTGGCTTTACATAACATTTCTGCACGGATACGATGCTCGATATCATCCGCCATCGCTGTATGTTCTTTAAGATATTTCACTACGTTAGCTTTGCCTTGTCCGATACGCTCACCTTTGTAGCTATACCAAGCGCCAGCCTTTTCAACCATTTTAAGCTTAACACCTAAATCAATCAGTTCGGCTTGCTTTGAAATTCCTTTACCATACATGATTTGGAATTCAGCTTGTTTAAAAGGAGGGGCAACTTTATTTTTGACAACTTTGACTCTGGTCTCGTTACCCACAATTTCATCGCCATCCTTAATCGCGCCAATACGACGGATATCTAAGCGAACAGACGCATAAAATTTCAGTGCATTACCACCAGACGTAGTTTCTGGGTTACCAAACATCACACCAATTTTAAGACGGATTTGGTTGATGAAAATAACTAACGTATTAGAACGTTTGATATTACCGGTTAATTTACGCAATGCTTGGGACATTAAGCGTGCTTGTAAACCAACATGAGAATCACCCATATCGCCTTCGATCTCAGCTTTCGGTGTCAATGCTGCAACAGAATCGATAATAACCACATCAACAGCAGCAGAACGAACTAACATGTCACAAATCTCTAGTGCTTGCTCACCTGTATCGGGTTGTGATACCAACAGCTCGTCGATATTGACGCCTAGCGCTTGGGCGTAAATAGGGTCCAATGCGTGCTCAGCATCAATAAACGCACAAGTCTTGCCTACTTTTTGTGCTTCGGCAATAACTTGCAAGGTCAACGTCGTTTTACCTGATGATTCTGGACCGTATATTTCTACCACACGACCACATGGTAAACCGCCTATACCTAGTGCAATATCAATGGTTAGAGAACCGGTTGAAATCGTATCAACATCCATACCTTGATTATCGCCTAGACGCATAATCGAGCCTTTGCCAAATTGCTTTTCAATTTGACCTAGTGCTGCCGAGAGTGCGCGTGATTTATTATCTTCTGCCATGTGTGCCTCAACCTTAAATGTGAGTTAGGATGTACGTGCTATGTTGTGGATTATAATACTGTATAATTATACAGTGCAACAAAAATATTAATTATTTTCAAATCCACGTCTAAATGTGATTATTACTATAATTTATTAAAGTACGTTTGGCAGCTGTGCTTTTGATCAGTTTTGCTAGATTAATTGCAATATTTTTTCAATAGCAAATTCAATAGCTTGTTTGCGCACCGCTTCACGGTCACCCGCAAAACACTGCTTTGACGCATATATCTCACCAGCTAAAGCAAAACCAAACCAGACCGTACCCACGGGTTTTTCTGGACTGCCGCCATCGGGTCCGGCAACGCCACTTATACTGATCCCTATATCAGCATGGAAGTGCTCGACAACCCCTTGAGCCATGGCAATGACTGTTTGCTCTGATACCGCGCCGAATTGTTGTAATGTACTTTCCGGCACACTTACCATTTGAGTTTTAGCTTCATTGGCGTACGTCACAACGCTACATTTAAACCATGTTGAACTTCCTGGAAGTGCAGTAAACGCATACGCCAACCCTCCTCCCGTGCAGGATTCTGCACAAGAAATAGTCAACCCTCGCTGAATCAACACCTCAGCTAAGCGATGCAGGGCAATTTGTGTATTTTCTTTTAGATAGCTCATCAAAATATTGGTATGCTTATAGTATTGATTATTTAGTTAAGTATAAAAATAAATTGAGCCAAGCACAAACGCAACACACACCAATGATGCAACAATATTTAGGCATCAAAGCTAATCATCCTAATGAACTCCTGTTTTATCGCATGGGTGATTTTTATGAGTTATTTTTTGATGATGCAAAACGTGCCGCACAATTAATCGATATAACCTTAACGGCGCGAGGTAAAGCTGGCGGTGAACCTATTCCGATGGCTGGTGTGCCTTTTCATGCTGTCGAAGGCTATTTGGCCAAATTAGTTCAGATGGGTGTATCTGTCGCTATCTGCGAACAAGTTGGTGATCCAGCCACGAGTAAAGGTCCAGTTGCACGAGAAGTCAAACAAGTGCTCACGCCTGGCACAGTAACAGATGAAGCACTCCTTAAAGATAATCAAGATACGTTAATAGTTGCCATTACTTGCGCTCAGTCAACGCAATCTAAACACACAAAAAACAATGCACAACTCCAATATGGGTTAGCTGCTCTTGCCTTGAGCACGGGGCAATTTGTCATTACACAGCCTGCTAATGAGCAAGCATTGCTCGCGGATTTACAGCGCTTTAATCCTGCTGAACTATTATATGATGAAAGCCTAATCGCGCCCCAAGTGCTAGCCAATTATCCAAAAAGCACCCGTCGTGCACAATGGGAATTTGATGTTGATACAGCCATTAACCATCTTAACATGCAGTTTGGCACACAAGAATTAACCGGTTTTGGCGTGACTAATGCCCCTATCGCTCTCGGTGCAGCAGGTTGTTTACTGCAATACGTCAAAGATACCCAAAAACGTGCGCTGCCACATATTAAAAGTATCAGCTTGCAAGCCCATAGCGATACGGTACAAATGGATTTTGCTACACGCAAAAACCTCGAGCTGACCCATAATTTATCTGGTGGTATCGACAATACCGTCTTTGCAGTGCTTAATGATACCCAAACCCCTATGGGTGCTCGGCTGCTACAACAATGGATCCATCGACCTATCACACAACACGCATTATTAGAGCAACGCTATAATGTGATTGATAGTTTAGTCGCAGAAGATAGCACTGCTCCAGCACAAATTTTGAAAAAAATTGGCGATTTACAACGCGTATTAGCCCGCTTAGCCTTACGTTCAGCCCGTCCTCGCGATTTTGCACGGATCCGTGATGCCCTAGGTTTATTACCTGAATTACAAACCTGTCTAGCGGTGCATACCGATCCAAAAATATTAGCACTGGCCCATACCATTAGTACTTATCCGGAAATGGCGGAACTCTTGCATAGTGCTATTATCGATAACCCACCTGTGGTATTGCGCGATGGTGGCGTCATTGCCCCTGGTTATGACGTAGAGTTAGATGAGTTACGTGCTTTATCGCAAGGCGCGACTGATTATTTAACCGTATTAGAAGAACGTGAAAAAGAAGCCACGGGGCTCAATACATTAAAGGTCGGCTATAATCGTGTACATGGCTTTTTTATTGAAGTATCCAAAGGCCAAGCGCATCTAGTACCAGGTCATTACATTCGCCGCCAAACATTAAAAAATAACGAACGATATATTATTGAAGAGCTTAAAGCACACGAAGAAAAAGTGCTTAACTCGCAAAGCCAAGCACTGAGCTTAGAAAAGCAATTATATGAAGCATTGTTTGAGCAGTTACTCCCTCATTTAAACGAACTAACCATGACTGCTAATGCACTAGCAGAACTCGATGTATTAGTATGTTTTGCCAGCCAGTCCATCGCGCTAAATTTATCTAGACCTATCTTAACGCCACTACCTGGTATTCGCTATCAAGCTGGACGTCACATTGTCGTTGAGCATGTATCACAACAACCTTTTATTGCTAATCCATTAGAGCTTGATGAACAGCATAAAATGCTAATGATCACGGGTCCCAATATGGGCGGTAAATCAACTTATATGCGCCAAACTGCACTCATTGTATTACTTGGCTATATCGGTTGTTTTGTGCCCGCACAGGCGTGTCACCTAGGTCCAATTGATCGTATTTTTACGCGTATTGGGGCGTCGGATGATCTTGCATCAGGCCGCTCAACATTTATGGTTGAGATGACCGAAACGGCGAATATTTTACATAATGCGACGGCCAACAGTTTAGTTTTAATGGACGAGATTGGCCGCGGCACCAGTACCTATGACGGTTTATCTTTAGCATGGGCTTGTGCCGAATACATTAGCCACACAATCAAAGCGTATACTCTGTTTGCAACACACTATTTTGAGTTAACCCAATTAGCTGAAGATACCGATTCCATGACTAACGTACATCTCAATGCGATTGAGCATAACGATACCATCAAGTTTATGCATAATGTACAACAAGGTGCAGCAAGTAAAAGCTATGGCTTACAAGTCGCGCAACTAGCTGGCGTTCCTGACCATGTGATCCAAGTTGCAAAACAAAAGTTGCTAGCATTAGAAAGTGCGCCAATCGCTAATACTAGCGTTAATGAGGTTGCTGCAGACACATCCAGAAAGATAAAGCCCGTCGCAGAGACTATGCCGGTGCAGTTATCACTGGATAACTCGCAACAAGCGTTATTGGATACATTGGATCAAATATCTGCGGATGAGTTATCTCCTAAGCAAGCACTTGATCTCATTTATGTCCTCAAATCAATGCGATAATTACGTAAATATATAACTACGGATTGAGATCAAAAATAAAATTGCGTATAATGTCGCTCCATCCATAACGAGTGAATGTCTGCTTATTTATCATGTAATATCCATGATGAAAAACTGTCATTGATTCAGCAAAATACCCGTATCCATTACATTTACGCCTTTAGGTAAATTATGACTCATTATATCTTCGTCACCGGTGGGGTGATTTCGTCATTAGGCAAAGGAATTGCAGCAGCGTCGTTAGCCGCTATATTAGAAGCGCGAGGCCTTAAGGTCACGATGCTAAAACTAGACCCTTATATCAATGTCGATCCAGGCACGATGAGCCCGATTCAACATGGTGAAGTCTTTGTTACCGATGACGGCGCAGAAACTGACTTAGATTTAGGTCACTATGAGCGTTTTATTCGTACCCGTATGACCAAACGTAACAACTTTACTACTGGGCGCGTGTATGCTTCAGTATTAGAGCGTGAACGCCGTGGTGATTATTTAGGTGCGACTATTCAGGTCATTCCACATATCACCAACGAAATCAAACAACGTGTGATTGATGGCGCAGAAGGTAACGACGTCGCGATTGTTGAAATTGGTGGCACGGTAGGTGATATCGAATCACAACCGTTCTTAGAAGCAATTCGTCAATTAGGGACTGAACTAGGTCGTGAACGTGCTATGTATATGCACTTAACACTAGTGCCTTATATGGCTGCTTCAGGCGAAGTTAAAACCAAGCCAACCCAGCACTCTGTTAAAGAATTACGTTCAATTGGTATTATGCCTGATATTTTGGTGTGTCGCTCTGAGTGTGCTTTACCGAGTAATGAACGAGCCAAAATCGCCTTGTTTACCAATGTACCTGACAAAGCCGTTATCTCATTACGTGATGTCGATAGTATTTACAAGATCCCTGCTGCATTAAAAGCCCAAGGTATGGATGAGCTAGTTGTGCAGCGTTTTAAGTTTGATTGCCCAGAAGCCGATTTAACGGAATGGGAACAAGTCTTATATGCTGAGTCTAATCCGACTAAAGAAGTCGTCATTGGTATGGTTGGTAAATATATTGAATTACCTGATGCCTATAAATCAGTTAACGAAGCCTTAAAACATGCAGGCTTAAAAAACCGCCTCAGTGTTAAAATTAAATATATCGATTCATCGGATATCATCTCTAAAGGCACGCAGATATTAAATGAACTTGATGCGATTTTAGTCCCTGGTGGTTTCGGTGAGCGCGGTGTTGAAGGTAAAATTGAAGCGGCTCGTTTTGCCCGTGAAAATAATGTCCCTTACTTAGGTATCTGTTTAGGAATGCAAGTGGCATTAATAGAGTTTGCCCGTAATGTTGCTAATATGCCTGGCGCTAACTCGACTGAATTTGATCCAGAAACGCCATTCCCTGTTGTCGGTCTTATTAACGAATGGTTAGATTCAGATGGCAGTGTTGAACAACGTGATGAAGGCTCTGACTTAGGCGGTACAATGCGTTTAGGTAGTCAGTTATGTCATTTAGTTGAAGGCAGTAAAGTACACGGTTGCTATGGTAAAGTAGAAATTTTCGAACGCCATCGTCACCGCTATGAAGTAAATAATACTCTACGTGATAAAATCGAAAAAGCTGGCCTGAGAGTGAGCGGTTTATCAACAGATAAACAATTGGTTGAAGTCATTGAATTACCGGATCATCCGTTTTTCATTGCTGGCCAATTCCACCCTGAATTTAATTCTACCCCGCGTGATGGTCATCCTTTATTTGAAGGATTTGTGGCTGCGGCAGGTGAATTTCAAAAATTGAATCATTAATAAGGAAGATTTTAGACATGGCAACAATTAGCCGAATTATTGGTCGTGAAGTAATGGATTCACGCGGAAACCCAACTGTTGAAGCAGATGTTTATTTAGATACCGGTGCAATGGGTCGAGCTTGTGCTCCCTCTGGCGCATCAACTGGTTCACGTGAAGCATTAGAATTGCGTGACGGCGACAAAGCGCGTTATTTAGGTAAAGGCGTATTACTCGCAGTTGCAGCAATTAATGATAAAATCGCACCTGCAATTTTAGGCTTAGACGCTGCTGACCAAGCCAATATCGACCAAGTGATGATTGACTTAGATGGCACTGAGAACAAAGAAGTTTTAGGTGCAAACGCGATCCTAGCGGTATCGTTAGCTGTTGCTAAAGCAGAAGCTATTGCTCAAAGCATCCCATTATATGAGCATATTGCTAACTTAAATGGCACGCCAGGTCAATACTCTATGCCAGTACCAATGATGAACATCATCAATGGTGGTGAGCATGCGGATAACAACATTGATATCCAAGAATTTATGGTACAGCCAGTTGGCGCGCCTAACTTCAAAGAAGCATTACGCATGGGTGCTGAGATTTTCCATAGCCTGAAAAAAGTATTGCATGCCAAAGGCTTAAGTACTGCTGTTGGTGACGAAGGTGGTTTTGCACCAAACCTTGGTTCTAACGAAGAAGCATTATCAACCATCATTACTGCAGTTGAAAACGCAGGTTATAAAATGGACGAAGACATTACCTTAGCATTAGATTGTGCGGCGTCTGAGTTTTATAAAAATGGTCAATATGTATTATCTGGTGAAGACAAGTCGTTTGATTCAGAAGGCTTTGGTGATTATCTTGCGGAATTATCACAACGCTACCCTATCGTTTCAATCGAAGATGGCTTAGACGAAAGTGATTGGGATGGTTGGGCAAGCTTAACCAAGAAAATTGGCGATAAAGTACAATTAGTCGGTGATGATTTATTTGTGACTAACACAAAGATCTTAAAGCGCGGTATTGATAACGGTATTGGTAATTCAATCCTGATCAAATTTAACCAAATCGGTTCATTAACTGAAACGTTAAATGCAATCCGCATGGCAAAAGAAGCTGGCTTTAGTGTCGTCATTTCACATCGTTCAGGTGAAACTGAAGATGCGACTATCGCTGATTTAGCGGTAGGTACTGCGGCTGGTCAAATTAAGACAGGTTCGTTATGTCGTTCTGACCGTGTTGCTAAGTACAACCAACTATTACGCATTGAAGAAGCATTGGGTGCTGATGCAAAATACTTAGGTCGTAGTGAAATTAAAGGTCAATAAGCCTTAATTAACACTGCCAACCTAACAGCCAGTTGATTTGGTCAATGTGCTATGTAGCATTGATTCAACAACTGGCTTTTTTTTATCTTTTTTACGTAGTTTTTCCGAGTTTTGATGATTTATGCCCTGAAAATCAGTAATATATGGTTTTCTATCGGATACGGTTTAAATTTTCATGGTTGAGCAAAGCGATATCTTTTTTCAAGATCCCAATTCAGTGGCTTATGCTGAGTTGTGTAACGCTTTATACCAACGAGAATGTGAGTTTTTAGCTGAACATGGTCCCACCCAAGCCAGTTTACTCAAACGTAAACTCAAGCATTTACATACCCATGTAACACAGTGTGCAGAACGGCTACTCGATAATACGTCACCACTGAAGGTAGATAAGCACAATGCTAGCTATCAGGCAAAGCAGTCTCCTAAATGCCCTAGTAGTAAACAAACTAATGAGACCATCCAATCGTATTTTAATACGCATCACCATGTAGGCTCGATTTTGGTGGTCGCAGTGAATCACTTAGGCATGACGCATTTAGAAATTGATTCACTCGACAAAGTGAATAATGAACACGCCTTGATCCACGTAAATAAATTTGGCTGGTTTAATTATGCTGGGCAACCAGTCAACGCAGACGGTTCATGTGTAGAGCAAACTAATGCGTTACAAACCCTTACCCTCCTCAAACCGACAAAATCAGTGTTAATCAGTGCATGTTGCGGTCACCGCTGGTCGCATATCGGCAAAATCTCACCAAGAGTCCTCACCATGCGTGAATTACGTTTGTCATTCAGCATTAAGTGGAAAGGACTACGATAAACCATTATTTGGAATGCATATCCTAATATGAATAAAAAATAAGGATGCAATACGCGATTACAACCTATTAACAAACCTTTTTTAGTATATAATCACTCATTATCACCATTATAGTCCAACTTTAACTTGACCATCTGGACACATAATCGTACAGTAGCGCTATGAAAATAAAAATTCACACATATTTGTCAACATTACTCCTGTTACTGGTAGCCAGACTGCACGGGTAGGTTGTATTTTAATAATAATCAAACCCGTGTAACCCACGGGTTTTTTTATTTATAGCGTAAACAAAGAGGAGCAGCACATGACGAACCATGTGAAAATTTTCGATACGACTTTAAGGGATGGCGAACAGGCATTACCTGCCAGTTTAACCGTAAAAGAGAAACTACAAATAGCACTCGCGTTAGAGAAACTCGGTGTAGATATTATCGAAGCTGGTTTCCCTGTTTCTTCTCCTGGTGACTTTACTTCCGTTCAAACCATTGCCCGAGAAGTAAAAAATGCGACTGTTTGCGGTTTATCGCGTGCGCTTGAAAAAGATATCGATGCGTGCGGCCAAGCATTAGGGGTAGCTGAACAATTTCGTATTCATACCTTTATCGCCACGTCTGATATTCATGTCTCCACCAAATTACGTAAATCTCAAGATGACATCGTAGAAATGGCGGTCGCGGCAGTCAAGCATGCACGCAAATACACGGATGATGTAGAATTTTCTTGTGAAGATGCCGGTCGCACACATATTGATTATTTGTGCCGAATGGTCGAGTCAGCAATTAAGGCGGGAGCAACGACAGTCAATATTCCAGATACAGTCGGTTACACTACGCCTACTGAGTTTGGTAGCATCATTCAACAGTTGTTTAACCGCGTACCTAATATTGATCAAGCGGTAATCTCTGTGCATTGTCACAATGATTTAGGACTGGCGGTCGCTAACTCGTTAGCGGCAATAGAACAAGGCGCACGCCAAGTTGAATGTACTATTAACGGAATTGGTGAACGTGCAGGTAATTGTTCATTAGAAGAAATCGCGATGATCTTACAGACCCGCAACGAACGCTATGGTCTGCACACTAATATTCGCAGCCAGGAGATTTCTCGTACATCCAAGCTCGTCAGTCAATTATGTAATATGCCAGTGCAAGCCAACAAGGCGATTGTCGGTGCCAATGCGTTTGCCCATTCATCCGGTATACACCAAGATGGCGTATTAAAAGGCCAAAATACCTACGAGATCATGACACCAGAATCGGTTGGTCTTAACAAAAACCAACTCAATTTAACGTCACGTTCAGGCCGGCATGTCATCAAGCATCGCTTAGGTGAGCTCGGTTACAGTGAAAGTGATTATGATTTAGACGAAGTGTATGCGTCATTTGTTCGCCTAGCGGATAAAAAAGGACAAGTATTTGATTATGATTTGGAAGCGTTATTGTTTTTTAACCAACAAAAACATGAACATGCCCACTATTCATTAGAGTATTTACAAGCTAGCTCTGGCAAAGAAGTCATTCCTAGTGCTACCGTCTCATTGAATATCGGTACAGAAACCGTTACACATAGCGCAATCGGCAACGGTCCGGTTGATGCTGCCTACAATGCAATTATGCAAATTATCAATCAAGATGAAATCAAGATTGTGGATTTTAAATTGGATTCAAAAGGCGAAGGCGCGAATGCTTTGGCACAAGTCAGCATAGTCGCAAAATATAAAGACCGTCGTTTTCATGGGATTGGCCTCGCTACTGACATTGTCGAATCAGGCGTAAAGGCACTCATTTTCGTTTTAAATAATATGCACCTTGCTGATCAAATTGATGAGCAAAAGCAACACATATCCACAGGAGTATAAATGTCTACTTATCAATTAGCAGTATTAGCTGGCGATGGTATCGGTCCAGAAATAATGGTCGAGGCCAACAAAGTATTGGATGCCATTGAACAGAAATTTGGTCTAACTTTTACCCGAACCGCTTATCCTGTTGGTGGCTATGCGATTGATCACCACGGTCATGCATTACCAGAAGCGACATTGGCAGGTTGTGAAGCCGCCGATGCGATTCTATTTGGTTCAATTGGTGGCCCTAAGTGGGATGCCTTACCGCTAGATCAACGTCCTGAACGTGCTGCATTATTAAAATTACGTAGTCATTTTGATTTGTTCTCTAATCTTCGCCCAGCAAAAATTTATGCAGGCTTAGAAGACTTATCTCCGCTTCGCAAAGATATTTCCCATCGTGGTATGGATATATTAGTGGTGCGAGAATTAACCAGTGGTATTTATTTTGGTTTTCCAAAAGGAACCGAAGGCGAAGGTGAAGAAGAATTCGCCTTTGATACCATGCGTTATACCCGTGCTGAAATTCGTCGTATCGCGATTTCTGCATTCCAAGCAGCTCAAAAACGCAATAAAAAAGTCACCTCTGTCGATAAAGCGAACGTCTTGGTATGTAGCCGTTTATGGCGTGAAGTCACTGAAGAAGTCGCTAAAGACTTCCCTGAAGTCGAACTTGAACATATCTATATCGACAACGCTGCAATGCAATTATTACGCGACCCCGCTCAGTATGATGTGATGTTATGCTCTAATTTGTTTGGTGATATTATTTCTGATGAATGTGCAATGTTAACTGGCTCGATGGGCTTGTTGCCATCTGCTAGTGTCAATGGCGCTGGTTTTGGTATGTTTGAACCTGCTGGTGGCAGTGCTCCGGATATCGCAGGTAAAGGCATTGCTAATCCAATCGCACAAATTTTATCTGCTGCGATGTTATTGCGCTATTCATTAAACTTGAATGATGCTGCTGATGCGATTGAGCAAGCTGTGGTTAAAACACTTGAAGCGGGTATCTTAACCGGCGAGTTACTCAGCGCAGAAGAGCGTCACAACGCAAGTTCAACTGCACAAGTTGGCGACTATATTACTCAACAAATTTTACAGGCATAAGGACACACCTCATGGCTAAAACACTTTATGACAAAATTTGGGATGCGCATATTGTTTCGCAAGTTGGCGCAGACACCTTATTATATATTGACCGTCATCTGATCCACGAAGTCACAACGCCACAGGCGTTTGCCGGACTCAATGACAAAGGTCGCAAAGTTCGTTGCCCAGAAAAAACGGTAGCAACAATGGATCATTCTATCTCGACGCGTTCTTTGGCGCTTGATGCATGTGGTCCTGCGAATCAATTACAACTACAAACGTTATTACAAAACTGTGAAGATCACGGCATAACGCTCTACCCTGTTGGTCATCAAAAACAAGGAATTATTCATGTTATGGCGCCGGAACTAGGTGCGATACAACCTGGTCATACCGTTGTCTGTGGTGATTCACATACGGCAACGCATGGTGCGTTCGGTGCGTTAGCATTTGGTATTGGTACATCAGAAGTAGAACACGTGTTTGCGACACAAACGTTACGTCAATCTAAAGCCAAAAACTTAAAAGTCGAAGTGACGGGTAAGTTACCCATCGGTGTCACAGCCAAAGATATTATCTTAGCTATCATTGGTGAACTTGGCCATGCTGGTGCGACCGGTTATGTCATTGAATATTGTGGTGATACCATTGCGGCACTTTCAATGGAAGAGCGTATGACGATTTGTAATATGTCGATCGAAGGCGGAGCAAAAGCAGGCTTAGTCGCGCCAGATCAAACGACCTATGACTACATCAAAGGCCGTGAAAAAGCACCACAAGGGGCGGATTGGGATGCCGCAGTCGCCTATTGGGATACATTGTTTACCGATACCGATGCGCACTTTGATCGTACCGTTACGTTACAAGCCAAAGATATTAAACCGCAAGTGACATGGGGCACTAACCCTGGTCAGGTGATTGGCGTGGATGATTTAATCCCTGCTCCGACTGATTTCAGTGATCCGATCACGCGTGAATCAGCGATCAAAGCACTGAAATATATGGACTTGACGCCGGGTCAAAAACTGTCTGATCTTGACGTATCCCATGTTTTTATTGGTTCGTGTACTAATTCACGCATCGAAGATCTACGTGCAGCAGCCAGTGTTGCTAAGCGTGGTCATGTTGCCAACCATGTTACTGCGATTATTGTTCCAGGATCAGCCGCTGTTAAACTACAAGCAGAACAAGAAGGGTTAGATAAAGTCTTTTTGGATGCTGGCTTTGAATGGCGATTACCTGGTTGTTCTATGTGCTTAGGCATGAATGATGATTTACTCAAAGAAGGCGATCGTTGTGCATCAACATCGAACCGCAATTTTGAAGGTCGTCAAGGACGTGGTGCTCGCACCCACTTAGTCAGCCCAGCAATGGCCGCGGCTGCCGCTATCAACGGTAAATTTACCGATGTCCGTCAATTTGAGGAACAATAATGCAACCAATTACCGTTCACACAGGCACGATGGTGCCACTAGATACCGCTAATATTGATACCGATCAGATCATTCCTAAGCAGTTTTTGACCGGCGTGACACGCCAAGGTTATGGCAAACACTTATTTCATGATTGGCGCTACCTTGATCAACATGAGCAAGTATTGAACCCTGAGTTTAATTTAAATAAGCCAGAATATGCCGGCGCGAGTGTCTTGATCACCCGTGAAAATTTTGGCTGCGGCTCTTCACGTGAGCATGCACCATGGGCCTTGATGGACTTTGGTATACAAGTGATTATTGCGACCAGCTTTGCCGATATTTTTTATGGTAATGCGATCAACAACAGCATGTTACCGATCCGCTTAGCATCAAACGAGATGGATCAGTTATTTGTGGCGTTAGCGCAAGATAGCAATGCATCAGTGACGATTGATTTGAGCCTACAAAGTGTGGTTTGTGGCGAGCTTGAGTTTAGCTTTGACATTGCACCACATCACAAAAATAACCTAATTAAAGGGTTAGATGCGATTGGTCAAACGTTAGAACATGCTGATGCTATCGCGACTTATGAGCAACAACTAGCAAGTTGGCAATAATAGCTGAAATACGAGCTTAATCTGAGCGGTTAGTTAATCGACTAACTGCTCAAGTAACGTATTCAAATACCGTCGCCCAAGTGGAGTCACCTGCCAATGCTCATTGGCAATGCTTAATAATCCGTTATCTTGGGCTTTGTTCATCATTGTTGTGATTGAGCTAGGCAAACTTTCTCCGGTCTTAATTTGATACTCATCATGCGGACACGCCTCAACTAAGCGTAAACGATTCATAAAAAACTCAAACGGATAATCATCCATCTCGACATACCACTGTTTGAGCTGATAATCGCGGCCAATTTGCATGTAGCCTTTAGGATGTTTTATTTTTTCCGTGCGCAAAATACCTTTGTCGGTGGTGATTTTACCATGTGCACCACAGCCTATTCCTAGATAATCACCAAAGCGCCAATAGTTTAAATTATGCTGACATTGCTGTCCGGCTTGCGCGTATCCAGAAATCTCATATTGTTCATAACCAGCTTCACGTAATAACACTTCGCCCTGCTCTTGGATTGCCCAAAGCGTATCATCATCAGGCAGTGTGGGTGGACGAGAATGAAACGACGTATTCGGCTCTATGGTCAGTTGATACCAAGACAAATGCTTCGGGTTCAGCGCAATCGCTTGAGTTAAGTCATTTAAGCCTTGTGTTAAGGACTGTTCAGGTAAACCGTGCATAACATCAACGTTAAAGCTATTTAACGCAACCTCATGTGCCTGAGCGATAGCATAGCGCGCTTGATCGGCATCATGGATCCTTCCTAAGGCAGCTAGCTGAGGCTCATTGAAACTTTGTACCCCAATCGAAATTCGATTCACACCACCGGCAACAAATCCTGCGAATTTTCCCGTTTCAACGGTGCCGGGGTTAGCTTCTAACGTCACTTCAGCATTATGTGCTAACGGTAAAATTTGACGCACGCCTTGTAATAAGCGCGCCAATGCGTCGCTAGATAATAAACTTGGTGTACCGCCACCGATAAAAATAGTGTGAATTTCACGGCCTTGCGCAAGGTGCGCATCGGCACGTAAATCATCTAATAAGTGTGCGACATATTCTTTTTCTGGGATGCCGCCTTTGAGAGTATGTGAATTAAAATCACAATACGGGCATTTTTGAACGCACCAAGGAATGTGGATATATAACGATAAAGGGATCGCTTGGATGTTATCGACCAAGTAATGACTCCATCTCTTTGATCAATAACGCCAATGCTTGAGCACGATGGCTGACAGTCGATTTTTCTGATTTTTCACATTCAGCGGCGTGTTTGTTTAAGGTCGGACAATAGAATACCGGATCATAACCAAACCCCTGCTCTCCTGCACGCTGCGTTGCAATTTTTCCATGCCATTGACCTTGGCAAATAATAGGTGTTGGATCTGCATGATGACGCATAAACACCAAAACACACATAAAATGCGCAGTTCGCTGAGGCGCAGCAACATCGCTTAACGCCGCCAACAAGGCGTCGATATTACCCGCATCCGTCGCATCGTCAGCACCTGGAGTTGTTTCACTATATCGAGAAGAATAAATTCCTGGTGCACCGTCCAATGCATCCACGACTAAGCCTGAATCATCGGATAATGCAGGTAACCCTGTTACTTTGGCTGCATGGCGTGCTTTGATAATCGCGTTTTCAACAAAGGTCGTGCCCGTTTCTGGGACATCTTGTACGCCTAACTCACCTTGCGCCACAATACGGATATGATATTGCTCAAACAAATGGGCAAATTCATTGATTTTGCCCTGATTGCCACTGGCTAATACAATTTTATCCATCTTGCTTGCGCGAGGTAATGTTTTTACCGCGACCTTTTTTCTTCTTCGCCTTACCTGATTTCTTGGCAGCTTTTTTGGCTTTGGCTAACCGGCTCTTTTTGGGTTTTTTGATACTTGGTGCTTTGTGTTTTGGACGCAGCTCTTCAATCACACGAGGCTTAATGACTTCTTTGATATAGCGAGCGATACGGCTGAGCATAGCAAAATCATGCGCTTCAACAATTGATATCGCAGTGCCTTTAGCACCCGCTCGACCCGTTCGGCCAATACGATGTAAATACACATCACTGGTACGCGGCATATCAAAGTTAATGACATGCGAAATATCCTCAACATCAATGCCACGTGCAGCCACATCTGTTGCTAATAAAATTTTAATTTCACCACTTTTAAAGCGACTCATTGCCTCGTTACGTTTATCTTGCGGCATTTCACCTTGTAACCAAACGACATTGATTTGATCCGCCGCTAAACGGTCTTTAAGTTGCTGTAGACGCTCACGCGTTTTCACAAAAACAATCGCAGATTCAGCTTGTTCCGTTAGAATGTGTTTGAGGATCTGGTATTTGTGCTGAACATCATCGGCTAAGTGATACCATTGATGAATTTTTGCTTTTTCTTTGCGTGAAGGATCAACCGTTAATGACTCAGGGTTGACCAAAATGTCTTTTGAAAACTGTGCAATTCCTGGCCCTTCGAGCGTCGCAGAAAACAACATCGACTGTTTACGCCAGCGTGCTTCAGTTGCAATTTGATTAACGATACTGCGAAAGCCCATGTCCAACATACGATCGGCTTCATCTAATATCAGCAGCTCTATATCACGACAATCAAATGATTCTTTTTCGATGTGTTCGAATAACCGACCAGGTGTGGCGACTAAAATATCCAAGCTTTTAGCTAACGTATCTCGGTCAGTACCATAGTTAATGCCACCTGTAATAACACCGCACACAATATTGGTATGTTGGGTAATTTCCAAGGCATGCTCATAGGTTTGAATAGCCAGCTCTCGGGTAGGCGATAAAATCAAAATTCGTGTTGCGCCATGGTACTCACGCGGAAAATCGAGCAAAAATTGAGCACACGGTAATAAGAAAGCAGCCGTCTTTCCCGTTCCTGTCGGTGCGGAAGCTAAAATATCACGCCCTTCCATAGCAACAGGAATAACGGTCGATTGGATACTCGTTGGCGTCGTGAAGCCCATATCAGTGAGGGCGCGGATTAAATCAGGGTGCAGTTCTAACTGTTCAAACATAAAATCTTCAGATGGATAAAATACTGGGTAAGTTTACCACATCATCCTGATTTTGCGCGAAGCAAAGCGTTAATTTGTGCTAATTGTGCCGCTTGGAGTTGGGTTTTGATTTCTATACCGGTAAAGCCTTGAGCAATGATATCTTTGACATTGACGGCTAACATCGCTGTGATCGCGTTTTCTAACAAGGTAAAATTGGTCCTAAGTGTATTATTAGGTACTCTAGCTTGGGCATAACACAGAATGACTTGCATCGTTAAGCGCAGTCGTTGAGGGCGACGCTGGACATCGCAATGCAGCAGTAAAAGTAATATCTGCTGTGCATTAAGTTGCTCGATATGCAACAGTGTTTCAATATGTGATTGAGCTAACACAATACAATCATGAACATGATTAGGCAAAGGTAACACTTGGCACCACTTGGCTACTTTTTCAGGTGGGCAATCTAATGTGATTAACGCACTGGCGATAGCGAGCTGATTTTCCTCTCCCATGTTGGTTTTCTGGGCTAATTCTTGTAAATAGCTAAAAGCAGGGGCAAGACTGTCTATCTGCTCCATAGATGCAGTTAAATCGATAAACCAAGGGGATAACGCATCTGCTTGCACCAGCACTAGAAAATACTCGGTCGGTGAAGTTTCTAACAACGCACGAGCGGTTTCTTGCCAGACTCGCGGGGCAGCTAAGGCTGCTAGCTCAGTGGATTGGCCAATACGTTGCATTAACGCTAAGGTTTCAGGGGCGATGGTAAAACCGTACTCCTTGTATCGAGCCATGAACCGAGCGATGCGGATCACCCGTAAGGGATCTTCAATAAACGCATCCGACACATGCCTAAATACACGCTGTGCTAAATCATCTTGCCCATGATAAGGGTCAATGATGGTGCCCTGTTCATCCATTGCCATAGCATTAATAGTGAGGTCACGACGCGACAAATCTTCTTCTAACGTCACGGTTTTATCCGTACAAAAACTAAAGCCCCCATACCCTTTGGCTATTTTGCGCTCAACTCGTGCCAATGCATATTCTTCCCGAGTCTTAGGGTGTAAAAATACAGGAAAGTCTTTGCCTACTGGAATATAACCCAAGGCGACAAGCTCGTTGGCACTGGCCCCGACGACCACGTAATCACGGTCTTTGATGGGTCGTTGCAATAGGTTGTCGCGCACTGCGCCACCAACAAGATAAGTTTGCATCATAATTTGAGAATGGTAATAAATTGAATTAATTAACTTATTATGCACTCGCTTTGTATGTATATCCAATTTTTGATGGATCTTTATCAGTTAAGTCTTTGACATATAGCCCAAAGCTGTTTAGCTTATACCCCATAATAACAACACGACAGGAGTGACGGCTGCACATGTATCTGTCTTACTTTGGATTATCCGATAATCCGTTTTCGATAGCACCCAATCCTGCTTATTTGTATATGAGTGCTCGACATAAAGAGGCACTAGCGCACTTAAATTTTGGTTTGCGAGAAAGTGGTGGCTTTGTCATGCTTACCGGCGAAGTGGGCACAGGAAAGACGACGGTATCACGTAAATTGTTGCAACAATTGCCTGAAAATACACAAGTAGCTATGATCCTCAATCCAACGTTATCCGCCCTTGAGCTACTAGCGACTGTATGTGACGAGTTATCGATTGACTATGATTATCGACGTTCTAGTTTAAAGTACTTTACTGATTTAATCCTAGGTCACTTAGCGCTTAATCACAGCAAAAATATCAATACCGTGTTGATTATCGATGAGGCACAGCATCTACTTCCTGAAGTACTCGAACAGTTACGGTTATTGACCAACCTTGAAACCAATCGTGAAAAGCTCCTTAAAGTCGTATTAATTGGTCAGCCTGAGTTACAAGCATTATTAAAACGCAACGAATTGCGCCAATTAGCCCAGCGTATTACCGCGCGTTATCATCTGCTGCCATTAAACGAAGATGAAGTTAAACAATATATTGCCCATCGCTTATCTGTGGCTGACGGCGATATTAGTATGTTTGCTCCAGCCACTATCAAAACAGTATTTACTATCACGGCGGGGATACCGCGGGTGATTAATTTGTTATGTGACCGTGCGTTAACATTGAGCTTTACTAAACAATCCGCAGTCGTGCCTAAGCATTTATTTATCGCAGCAGCCAATCAAATATTGGGTGAAGATGTGGTCGCACAACGAATTGAGTTGCCCCATAAATGGTTACAAATAGGACTCTTAATTATCGCACTTGCGTTAGGTTTTGGTATGGGAGGTGGATATGAGTTTTTCTAACCGCACTAACCCAATAGCGATTGATGATTTAAAACCCGGCATGGCAATTATTGCTATCGAAGCTCAAAATGGGCCTGTCAAAATACGTAAATCAGGCTTAGTCAAAAGCCAAGATATGGTCAACGGCCTCAAAGAAATGGGCGTGTTGAGTCTCAATATTGATTGGGATAATTCAATTGAAATCGATGATACTCCGCCACTAGCTGCAGATTTGCGGCACAGTCCATTGACCACTCGACAATTGTTCAATGATGAACAAACAAGCAGAGTTAATAATGCAATGTCGGATCAATTTAATCGCAGTTTGTTTTTGCCCAGTTTACAAGCCTTGCCTTCGCAGTTTTCGGTGATAGGTAAATATAGTGCTCAATATGTGGGTATTTTGGCTTTGGGCTTAGCACTGGGTTATGGCGCGGCCAAATTATTACCCACGCCACATGAAGCGGTGGTGGCAGTGGTGACAGAGTCGCCGGCAGCGCCTATGCCAGAAACCCCACAGCTTGAAACACCACTGCCTGAGACAATTATCCCCGAGGAAATAGTCGCAGAAACCATACCCGCTGAGCCGATAGCGAGCGAGGATGAAGAGCAAGGTACCTTAGTCACGCAAGAACGGGAACAATCCGAGGAAGCACCAGTGTCAGCAGCGATGGCTACCCGAGTTAATCAAGCATTAGAATCATTGGGTGGGTTGGATAACTTAACCGCAGCAGCAAACAACAAAGATAATTTAGCTCCTTCAGCATCGATGGAGCGCCCGACAACGATTGAAATAGTGGATCAAGTACAAGGCATCGCACAATTACCAGAGCATATATTGGTGCAATTACCGGCGATGGTCTTTTCTGCTCATATGTACAGTTCGACGGATGAAGATCGCTGGGTGCGGGTAAATAACCGTCGCCTACAAGAAGGCGGTAGCGTCGATAATAACGTGAGAATCGTACGGATTGAGCCACAGTATGTGGTGTTATCGTTTCGTGGTACTGAATTTAAAATGGCTGCGCTTACTGACTGGTAAGTGCTAGCTTAACACGTTAACTTAACTCGTTGGTTTCATCGATGTGTACTTGCAGCGCTTCAAGTTGCTTTTTCGCTGCCGCTTTATCCGTCGTGTCATAAATCATCATAGAGATATAATCTACCGCTCCGGTCGCTGACGTTAAGGGTGAAATCGAGACGTTTTGATACATAAAATCTTCAGTACCCGTAATCGGACGATAGTTCGCAAATTTAAACAAATAAGGTCGTTGTTCCCACGTCATAAAACTGCGAACTTTTAAATCAAACACTGCTTTTGTTTTTTGTGAAAACCACGCAGCATTGATACTTGGATTAACGGTAAACAAAGACTGGCCTTTGGCATCGGCGGCTTTTAAGCCACTGTGAGATTCCATAAAATCATTCCACATATGAATCTTATACTCACGATCTAGCACAACAATGCCTACATCAACCGTTTGTAACATATCCATCATCCAATGAAATTCCAGTACATCATCTAATGCATGTTTTACAGAGCTAACTTGTGCAGTCTGGCTCATGCTTCATCCTCCAATAAATGGGCAAGTTTTTTATTCATTATCGCCATAGAATCTTCGGTAAATAACAAAATCAAATCACACTGCACATCGTAGCCTTCAATCCCATAACTAAGCTCAATAGCCAGGGTACGACGCCATTTAGTTAAGTTAGCAGTGATCAACTCATTGACATTACGGTGTTGCCCAAGAACGATAGGCTGACCTTGCCGCAGCGATAAATCTAGCTGCTACCCAATCCCGGTCAAACACGTCCCAATTAAAATACTGGCTGCATCCATTAATACTTCAAGCTGTAGTTGATCATCAATTTCTTGGGTAATATTGAGTATTTTGGCAACATCGCCAAAAGATGAATCAGACAGCATACAAAGTGCTTCACCACTGACTCCGCCACCAATAAAACCTTGGCATACAGCACTTACGCGGTCATGCGCTTCAATATCATTGAGCATCATGTGTAATTCGGACACTTCGATTAGATTGACGTTGGGAATGGGTAATTTGACAAATACATTCATGATACGTGCAAGGTGGTCTCCTGCCTGCCCCATCGCTATATTAGTGATCTCTTGATAACAATCGCGGATCGCATACGGCAAATTGGTATCAAAGACTTCGCTTACTTGTAACACTTGATGTTTTTGTAAGACGGCTTGTAGCAACGCAGCATCTACCGGTTTTTGGATAAAATCTATCGCGCCTAACGCTTTAACACGGGCATGCGCTTCAGGTTGAATATCCCCAGAAATAACCACGACTTTTGTGTCAATGTGTTGGTTGCGAATGGCTTCTAAGGTCTGATAACCATCCATCACGGGCATATTTAAATCAAGGAGAAGGAGCTGTCCTTTACCGTCGCATAACTGTTTAATTGCATCTTCACCATGTTTGGCAAAGTGCACACTGACATCCCAGTCTTGTGGTAAGCATTTGGCAACCTGTTTTCTCGCAACGAGCGAATCATCGCAAATCAATACTGATAATGACATAACAAGGAACCAATTAAGGGTAGAGGGTTTAAAACAAACTCGCTTGGTGCAATTTGATAAATAAAGGAGTACCTACTTTGGTGTAGTCTACTTTGTACTCTTTAGAATTAACGGTTTGAATGAACAATAACGTTTTTTCGTCACCAAACACCTCAACAGCACTGATATCGATTAACTCCATATCGCGCATTTTTGCATCACGCTTAGTTTCTGGGATTTCACCATTGTATTCCGTTATTCCTCTATGCGTCACTAACAAAGGCGGATGCTCTAACCCATTAATGACTAATAAATCATATTTACGCGCTTTATGGATAATGGTGTTACGCCCGCTTAATAAATAAGGCCGTTCAAACATGGAAGTCTCCTGAAGCTTGACCATATCCTTATGGCAAAAAGGTTTAATACTAGTATCTTTATATCGGCTTTTTACATGCATACTTAAATTTTTTTATTTCACATTAAAAGTATAGATGACATTTAAGTAAAAAGTGCTTATAATCCGCCCCGCATTGATTGATGTGTTTGCCTCCACGGCAAAATATATAGTA
>DBBN01000056.1 GCA_002292215.1 Glaciecola sp. UBA983
GGTTAGGTAGGACAAAACGTGCAGTGGCTGTGCGCGTAGCGTTGTTTAGACTCGGATAAATATATTGTAAATCAGCGCTAAAACGTCGACCCGGTAATGACTCAAATGTCATCGTTGCTGGCTGACCAATTGCAATTTTTCCCAAATCATTCGCAAAAATATCAGCAAGCACCCATATACTATCCATTGAGGCGATAGTTAACAGGAGCGTACTAGGTTTTACATACATACCATCTTGAATATTGAGCTGGGTCACTACGCCACTTTGGGGGGCATAAAAGGTGATGGTGCGTTGTGTATTGCGTGTTTTTTCAATCGCTTTAATTAAGCTATCTGGGGCGTTAAGGGCAGCTAATCGGCTTCGCGCTGCTTTTATTAACGCGTTATTATTTAAGTTTAAAGCAAGAATAAACTCGTCTTGAGCATTAACCAAATCCGGGGCATAGAGAGAATATACAGGGGCTCCTTTTTCGATAAATTCTCCTTTAGCGCGTACAAACAATGTGTCAACCCAGCCTGCTACGCGAGGATGCATATTGCTAATGCTATCTTGCGCAAATGTAACTTGTCCAAACGTATTAATTGTTAGCTTTGGCATTACCGTGTCGATTGTCGCGGTTTTAACACCTAGATTTTGGATTGTGACGGGGTCAATGGTGACGGTGCCAGGAGAGTTTCCTCCAGTCAGGTCAGAGTTTACGTTAGCATAAACAGGTACCAGATCCATTCCCATGGGGGACTTCCCCGGTTTATCACGTTTAAAATTTGCGTCCATCGGTGCGACCCAATATAAAGGCACGTCACTCTTTTCTTGTTGTTTGTTCGAGTCGTGGCTACTTTCAGCCGTAAATGCCGATATAAAAAATAGATATACCGACACTGTTAGCAATACGCCAAGAACAATCCCTAAGGATAAAAATTTACGTGTATGATTATTCATGATCAGCAGTTCCTGTCGTATTAATTGAATGGGATAAATAATAATCAATGTGTGCTAGTGCTTTGCGTTTTTCAATCGTAATAGTGATTAAGCTAGCCTGCGCATCCAATTCCATAATTTTCGCGGTAACCACGTCGGCAAAACTTCCCGTGTCATTGGTGTAAGCATTGAGTGCGGTCTGTGACAGTTGACGCAGTTGTGGCAGAATTTTTTGCTCATATACCTTTTCACGCTTTTCGGCCCCGATAAATTGCTCATAAACGCTGTTGAGTCCAGCTAATAATTCTTGCAGTAATAAACGTTTGTCAGTGCACATCACTAACATTGCCTTAGTACTTGCGCTAATTTGTGCGTCTTGTTGAGCAGAGGAAAATAACGGCAGAGATACATTTACCCCTATAGACAAAAAGTCGGCACGGCTAGTGCCACCCATCGCTGTTGACGCATCATCTCGTAAGCCGTAACTCGCATTCACAGCATACTGAGGCTGCAATGCTTGTTTGGCAATATCGACCTCAATCGTACTCGCTAAAATGCGCTGTTCGATGGCTAACACTAAGGGGTGTGTAGCGAGTATGCCATATTGGGATTGCATAGAAGCATGCTGTAACCATGATATTGCGCGTTGTTTTTGTTGTATAACGGGCGCCAGTGATTGTGGTAGAACGACATCAGCAAGGCGTCTATCTTCATAGCTGGTATTCGCTGCTTGAGATTGGTCGGATAAAAACTGGGTTAATTTTGCCTTAGCTACGCGACGATCACTATCAAGTCTAAATAGACGGTCCTCTAATCGCACTAATTCTAGTTCAGCACGAATGATATCTTGTTGCTTGGTATTACCAGCTGATGAGGTATAACTCGCACCGACAATATCATTTAACTTATCAAATAAGGGTATAGCGTCTTGAACTAACTCATAATTGGTACTGTCACGATACGCATCCAACCACAATATTGATGTTTGTAGGGCAACCTTAAGTATTCGATCAGCACGTTGATAAGGTTGTTCTGCCGCCGCTGTTTGATAGCGTTTTTCTTGCAGAGCGAGAGTTTTACCTCTCGGTAGCATTTGCGATATGCCGACTTTAAATTGAGTCATCGGCTCTTGGTTAAAGGCAAAGCCATCAGTGGGTAAATTAAGCAAACCGATGCTTATCGTTGGGTCCGGCAAAGCCAGTGCACCATAACTTAAATCCAATAATCGTAGCTCTGAAAACTTACTTTTTACAAGCCAATCATCATTTTTTTGCGCTATTGCGATGGCTTTTTGGAGCGATAATACTCGCTCGGTTGGTGCCGTTTGCACTTTGTTAGTCTGTGCTTTGTCATTTTGCGCTATGCTATCGCTTGATAGGGTAAAAGCGATGCAAACGATAAGTGCCATCGTGATGTTAATTAAATTGTGCATTCTACATTCTCAATGTATTAGAAAAATACCTAGTAATATATCTAGGGAACTAATTCGACGTTAAGAGAATGTTGTTATAGGAGGACGTTGTGTGAGGGTGTTGTGTGGTGGAATAGCACCAAGCTCATAATAAATAACCGGTGCATCGTTAACTAAAGCAAACGTTATTATTGTATGACCATCTAAATAAACGAATGAACTGGATAACGCCTTACATTCACATTCACTAGCACAACACGATGTTGCATCAGGCATATCACAGCAATCCATTTTGGAGCTCATGTCGTGCATGGCCATTACTTCATGCTCATCATCAGACATATCCATTGAACATGGAGCCGGTGTTTGTGTTGATAAAAACAATGACGCACCTGTAATGGCATTGCCAACCTGTGCGGTAAGCAAGAAGAGTATCAATAATGTAGATGATAGTGCTGTTATTTTTTTCATTGATTTAATAATACATCAGGGTGCAAATTAAATAAATAGCACGACAAAAGTTAATGAAAACAATGATTAGAGCTCTCTCGTCATAGTATAAATACTCCATAAATCAAATTTGTACAAAAAACACACAAATAAAGCAAAAGAAAATCGTCCTCCTGTCGATATAATATTTGAACGGGATGTTGAAATGGATTATTTCATACATGTATTATTAAGCTGTTAATCATGTGGACAAGGATGTCCCTTACCGTTCAGTTTATCCTTCTGTTGGTTCTACATTTAGTCTCGGCATTTTTTAAAAAATTAATTTGTAGTATCTATAACCTGCGCAGACAGACTAATCGGAAAATGATCTGAAGAAGTAATCTCAGTATGCGCATATACATTCGCTACGGTCAGATCTCGATAGTAAATATGGTCAAGATGTTGTAACAAATGCATAAATCTTGGCTGTCGTTTGATTATCACTTCGTGGAGATCTAATAAGCCCGCTAGTTGGTTAAAATATTGCTTACGTTTACCACTCCAAGTATTAAAATCTCCGGCCAATATTATTGGGCCAATATGCCCCTCCAATAGTTTAAACACTTGATCAATATGCGCTTTGTATTTATTAAATAAAACAAAGTTAATGATGTGGGCATTGACCACTAGCAATGATTTATCTTTAATACACAGAGGATATATTGTCGCCAATACCGATTTTTTGGTATTAGTAAACGGTTCACCATGCTCAGAGATAGAGAAATCGTGTTTATACGCAGCCACCATTGAACCTGTTTTCACTCCCGTTTCAATGTTGCTTTTTATATGTTTAAAACTTCTCGCCATGATCCACTGATGTTGCAATGAATGAGTAAAATATTTATCGAAAGGTGAATTCAAAATCGCTTCTTGTATTATAACGACATCGGTATCATTTGCTAAGCGTATAAAATCCTCATACCAGCCCATTTTTTTGCACTTAAAAATATTCCATAGCAACACACTAATATCTGGCCCAAGTACTGGCTTTGAAGCCTTCCCCATCACTTTTAAGGATTCGACATTTCGATACTGTCGTTTGATCATCACATAAATCCCTGACATGTTTATAATATGGCGAAAGTAAATATTCACTATTTAGATTATAGATAAGGTGAAAACAAACGAACCAAATTGTTACGAAATCTTATATAAATGGGCCTATTATTTACGTCATCATCTGCATCAACACGATTAGCGTTTTGTTTTTTTACATTAAACAACTCCGTTAGTTGAGCATTTAGCTGGGTATCGAAACACTCTATGTTGATCTCAAAATTAAACTCTAGGCTTCTGGCGTCCCAGTTGCTGGAGCCAATAAATGACCAAAGGTCGTCAATCATCACTATTTTACTATGATCAAAAGGCCGTTTATTTTTGTAAATCTTGATCCCATGCTGAATGATCCTTGCAAAATTAGATGCCATTACCCAATCGATGAAAGGGATGTTGCTGCGCGCCGGTACAATAATTTCAATCGATACACCTCGCAATGCCGCAGCATGGAGAGATGTCATTAAAATTTGGTCAGGAATAAAATAAGGCGTCATTATTTTAACGCTTGATTGTGCGGCGCCCAATGCATTGATAAGCGTCCACCGCACTCTGTTATGATGTTCATCAGGACCGTCTTGCACCACACGGGCAACGACCGATTGTTCGTCAGTTGCCGGCATTGTGTTTGCTCGGTATACAGGAAATGTGAGGGAAGCACCGGTAGCAAAACGCCAATCTTCAATGAAAACCTGACTAATTTGGTCAATAACCGGTCCTGTCACTCTAAAGTGGATATCATCAATAGGATGAACAGCCGTTTCAACCACATTATGTTTGCTTATGTTTATACCGCCTATATAGGCAACATCACCATCTATACACAGTATTTTTCTGTGATTTCGCAAATTGATGAAGCGTGCGCTAGTAAAAGTATCTGCCGGCAAGAAACGAGCTGTTGGCACGCCTAGTTTTTTTAAAGCTCGATAGGACTTACGCCAACTATAGCCGATGCCATCTAAGAGCACATTTACCGCTACGCCTCGGTTATGCGCATCAGACAAAGCCGTCACAAATTGGCGACCGAGTGAATCATAATCAAATATATAACTTGATAGGGCAACAGAGATCTTTGCTTGGCGAATGGATTCAAGCATAGCGGGATAAGCAATATCGCCATTAACAAGAGGCTCAACGCTGTTATTTGCTAAGTAATTACTGGGTAAAATGGCATTTCCAGAAACTAAATATGGGTGCCAGTGCTTTGCTATACCATGATAATTAACTGGTTTTTCGACCTTAGTAAAGTTGTTTTGTTGCGTTCTGGGATGCTCTTTTTGGGCTAATCGCTTGATTCGATTTATACCAAAAAACCAATAAAGTAGACTCCCCATGACTGGTGAAAACACGACTAGTCCAATCCACGCCAAAGATGTGCGATAGTTTTCTTTAAACAGCACTATATGCAACGATGTAAGAAGAGAAAAGCTAATATGGATAATTACTGTTATTGTAAGCCCGTTAGCGGATATCCATTCCGCTAAAACATCAAACAAGTGCATTGTCATTCAACCCAAATAAAGCGGTACTTAATCGATATTGGAAACCCGACGTGATTTTAGAATACTACAGCAGAATTTCGACCTACTTAACCCAAACGTTTGGTCCCAATGTTATATTTTTCACAGTCTTGATAACCAGTATTACGTCTGTAGTCTATTTCATTATAGTTAGCTATAGCATTACGCAATTAGATAAACAATATTTTATGTCTAAAAAGAATTCCGCTGACAACCTAGCCATAACGGTAGGTAATGATGGTGGAAACCTCCCTCACCTATCTCGTAGTGTAAAATATCTACTTCATATTGTAAAAATACTGATTGGGTTTTGTTTAGTAATACTAGGGATCATAATGCTGGTTTTACCCGGTCAAGGGTTAATCACCATTTTAGTCGGCCTGAGTCTTATCCCGTTTCCAGGTAAACGCAAACTGGAACAACACATACTTGCCAAACAATCAGTCAGGTCCACCTTAAATTGGATAAGAATAAAAGCTAAAAAAGACCCTTTTATTTTTGATTAATCTTTATATCCCTAATATTGCGAACAGATCGTCGATTTTCTAGAAATAAACGCCTCCATACAAGGATAGCTTAAATCTAAGTACGTAATCATTTCATACCTTAGTACTAGTCACAAAGTTAAAATCCACGTATCCGACTGATATGTATAGCAATTTCCATTAGATAAGGTAATGCGATATTTGATCTTACAACGTAAATTCCTTATATTCGATGCCTGTCAGTTTTACAATTAACCATAATGCTATGCATGATAATAAGAAAAAAACGATAAAAAAGCGGTATCTTTTGACCTGTATTGGGATCGCATTTAACGCGAGTGCTGTCCAGACCAGTGCGGATATTGATGGTATAGAAAATATCGTGATAACGGGTGCCAATCCTCTCAGCCAACTTTCCCAGACTCAATCCATTATTGGGCAAACTCAAACATTGAGCCGAACAGAACTGCATGACACACCGACTCGTTCATTAGCAGAGATCCTGCGCAATCAACTGGTTAGCGTCAACATTAACGATGTGCAGAACAATCCTTTTCAACCCGATGTTCAGTATCGCGGATTTACCGCCTCCCCTTTGTTAGGTTTACCTCAAGGCCTGTCGATCTATTTAAATGGTACACGCGTCAATGAGCCCTTTGGTGATACCGTCAATTGGGATTTGTTGCCGTTAGAAGCGTTAGATAATGTCGTATTGTTTTCTACATCAAACCCAATATTTGGTCAAAACACCTTAGGCGGTGCATTGGCATTGAATACCAAAAATGGCTTTAACTATACCGATACTCAAATCAATGCTTCTTTAGGTCAGTATGGCCGTGAAGAGTGGTCAATTCAAACTGGTAATCAAAGCGGTAACTGGGGTTGGTATGGATTATTAAATCAATACCAAGAAGAGGGTTGGCGCGATTATTCACCTAGTGAAGTACTGCAACTTTTCAGTACGCTGTCTTATCATACTACAACAACGCAAGTCGATCTGAGTTGGCTGCATGCCGATAACGAATTACTTGGAAATGGCGCAATACCAGAAGATTTACCTGCGTTTGAATCACGTGCCTCAGTATATACTCACCCAGATAAAACCAATAATGAATTAGATTTTGTTTCGGTCAATATCAACTCAGAATTAAATGATTCTTTGAGTATAATCGTGAATGCATTTTATCGGGATAATACGACTTCTTCAATCAATGGTGATGATAGTGATTTTGGCGCCTGTGAGCTAGATAACGGGTTTATTACATTATGCGAGATGGATGACGATGATGATGACGATTTAGCAGATATCAACATGAATGACGCGGATGATGATGATGCTCAAATTGCAGACGCGGATGATTTTGAAGTTGTTGAATTTGTTGGTTATGAGGATTTAGCATTTAGCCAAATTAGCAATATCGATCCTAGTGACGTTGATGGAACATACAATACCGGTCAAGCCGATAACCAAAGCTTTGGCTTTACAACTCAATTCACTCAACGCCATCGCTTAGGCGCTAAACCGGCGACGACTATTATTGGGTTTGGTGCTATTAATGGTGATATACATTACGCAGCAGACACGACGTTTGGGATATTGGACAACGATTCAGCACTATCTAGTCGTACTGTGACCCCCATTAGCGGTATTATGGACGCTGAAGCGATGGTGAGACTTGACGTTGATACACGTGCTACTTTTGCTTATATATCTAACATTACTCAACTATCATCGGCGACAAACATCAATATAGCCGCGCGATATAATCGTGATCATATATTGATGAATGATCATCTGGCTGATGGTGAAGGATCGTTAGATGGCGATCATCGCTTTACCAGTTTTAATCCAGCAATCGGTCTTTCGTATCAAGTTGATGCCGATACCCTGTTCAATATTTCACTGGCACAAGCCACTCGAGTGCCAAGCCCTGCTGAACTCAGTTGTGCTGATGAAAACGACCCATGCCGCTTACCCAATGGCTTTGTGGCCGATCCCCCCTTAGACAAGGTGGTTACGCGTACCCTTGAGGTGAGTGCTACAGGTAAGTTTTCGATGACGAATTACAATGCCACCGTGTTTTATTCACAAAGTATTGATGACATCATTTTTCAACAAGCCGGCACGACTTCATCGCGCGGGTATTTTATCAATATTGATAAAACTCAACGCCTAGGTGCAGAATTATCGGCACAACGCCAATATGATAATGTGTTAGTGAGTGGGTCTTATAACTATTTAGACGCTACATTTGAATCGAGCTTTACGTCTTTTAGTCCGATGAATCCATTAGGGCCAGATCGTCAAGTAAACCCTGGTGATAGCATTCCCGGCCAACCAAAACATCAAGTCAAACTGCGTGCGGAGTATTCAGTATCGACTAACTGGTTACTCGGAGCACAATACATTTATGCTTCCAAACAATACTATCGTGGTGATGAAGCCAATGAAAACAAACCCATTACTGGTTATGGGTTAATTAACTTATACTCAAATTACGAGTATTCTAATGCTCTTTCTTTTTCTATGCGTATTGATAACGCGTTAGATCATGACTATGACACCTTTGGTACGTATGGAGAAGCTGATGAAGTGCTAGAAGATATTTATCCGCAAATCGACTCTCCTTACTTCATAGGCGTGGGTCACCCACGAATGCTATCCGTCAATGCTCAATATACATTTTAAGGTTGCACTCTCCTCCTAAAGGAGGAGAAATAATCCGGACTTATGCGTCTAAAGATGATGATACACGGGGGGGATTTACGCTAGAATCCACTGAGAAGTAAATTAACGAATACTTAACATATATATACCAAATGAGAGATATAATGACTAAATCCTATTCTTGTTCCCCAGCTATCGCTTCTTCATTTACATTATCTGCGATTACATTAGCATTATGTGTATCTAACATGGCGTTTGCTCAACAATTGCCACAGCAAACGGCTGCACAAGCTAATAGCGCGCCTATTGACGATGTGATTGTCGTCACAGGCTCGCATACTCCAATCGCAAAACTAACAGCCTCAAACAATGTGGATGTGATCACTCAAGATGAAATTGAACGTGTCCTTGCGGTGACACCTGCGGATTTATTGAATCGCATCACAGGTGTTCATATACATACAAATAATGGCATGGAATCATTACCGGCAATGCGTTCACCGGTATTAACGGGCCCAGGCGCAGCTGGTGCGTTTATTTTTGCGCAAGATGGGATCGCCACTCGCGCAGCTGGTTTTGCGAATAACAATGGGTTATCTGAACTTAATCTTGCAGGGGCTTCAGCTGTCGAGGTTATTCGTGGCCCAGCCAGTGCTATTTACGGCTCAAATGCAGTGCATGGCGTAGTCAATGCCTTATCAGCGAATGTCGACCAACCGGGTCGCTTACGTTTTTTGTATGGCGAGAATAACCATATCAATATCGCCACTAAATTTAGCGGTGAAGAGTATGCCATTGATTATCAGCATATTAATGATGGTGGTTTTCGTGACGAAAGTGATTTTGTGAGTAATAAATTAGACGCCAAGTTCATTACACAATTTTCAGATGCCACTGTAACGACGACGTTCTCAGGGTTTAATCTTGATCAAGAGACCGCTGGATTTATTTCATCTGGCAGTAATGGTGAATGTTATACTTCTTCGTTAGCCGATAATGTTTTGTATGAAGACACGGCTGCTATGTCCAAAAACTGTGATCCTGATGCATATCGTCAATGGTCAAGTGTGCGCTGGGCTTCAAAATGGGAGTGGTCACTTGATAATGGTGCTAAATTGGCTCTGACCCCATTTTATCGAAATAATCACATGGAATTTAGGCAGCATTATTTACCATCGCGTGCCATTGAAGAAAATAGCCATTCTAGTGTGGGTGTCAAAACCATTTATAGTCAATCATTAAGTAACGACCTAGACATCGTTGCTGGAATCGATCTTGAATCTACCACAGGTTTGTTAATCGAAACTCAAGATGCCGCCGATAAATACAGTTGGGGTAAAGCCCGTCAGCAAGGACAACACTTTAATTACGAAGTGGATGCACAAATTATCGCACCATTTGTTCAGGTAATGTACCAAGCCAATGAACAGCTATCATTTGATGCCAGTGCGCGCTTTGATAATACCCAATACGATTATGATAATTTAATCGCTGATGGTACGACAAAAGCAGATGGGACAAGTTGTACAAATAACAACGGAGCAGCAATTGATTGCTTGTTTTTACGCCCAGCAGATCGTACCGATGATTTTAGTAACACCTCGATAAAAACGGGAGCAAACTATTTATTGACAGATAACACTGCCCTATTTGCCTCAATAGCCTCTGGCTTTAGAGCGCCGCAAACTACTGATTTATATCGTTTACAAAATCAGCAAAGCATTGGCACAATTGATTCTGAAAGCACGGATAGTATCGAAATTGGTTATCGTCAACAGGCACAAGATCTCAATTATGAAGTGGTATGGTACACCATGAAAAAGGATAACTTCTTTTTTCGTGACGCCGATGGTCTAAATGTGACCGATGGTAAAACGACTCATACAGGGTTTGAGCTTGGATTAGATTATCAGTTGACGCAAACCCTCAACGTAGGCGTTAATTACTCTTTTGCTTCACACGAATACGACTTTGAGCGTGCTAATTCAGGTGTCGTTAATGGCAATGAAATTGATACCGCTCCTAGTACTATGGGTAATGTTCAAGTCACTTGGCAGCCCACAGACGCATTATCAATGGAGCTGGAATGGTTACACATGGGACAATACTATTTAGAGCCTGCTAATGAACACGAATATGATGGTCATGATTTAGTGCATTTGCGTACCAACTATCGCATGAATGATACGGTAACACTCACGGCCAATATTGATAATTTAACGGATGAAGCCTATGCATCACGAGCTGATTATGCATTCGGGACGTATCGTTTCTTTGGTGGTCAACCGCGCAATGTTAAGGTCGGTGTGACCGTTAACTTCTAAGGATAATGGATGAAACTTTCGATATGCAAGTTAGTGTCTATGGCCAGGCTGGTTTGTTTGCTCTGCATTTTAGGTTCTGGATTATGGACGAGCTCGGTACTTGCAATGACATTCAATGCCAACTCTGCTAAAAACTCTGCACAAGGATCGATATCTGATTTACCCATAATACGAGTGGGCGTATTACAATTTGGCACCATCAATTGGGAGATGGATACCATTATTCATCATCAATTAGACACTCAACGTGGATTTAGATTAGCCGTACATCCTTTTGCCAGTAAAAATGCATCCGCCGTTGCCCTGCAAAGTGGCGCAGTGGATGTCATCATGACCGATTTGTTTTGGGTGAGCCGACAACGTGGGCAAGGTAAACCTTATGTGATTATGCCTACTACCAAAGCTTCAGGTGGTGTGTATACAAATGAAAAACAATCCTTTACGCAATTGTTACAACAAAATGATAATAGTATTGGTGTCGCTGGCGGTTCAGTTGATAAAAACTGGTTATTATTACAAGCGTACGCCAAACAACAAGAACTTGATTTATTAGCTCATTTCACCCCTAAATTTGCGGCGCCCCCCTTACTTAACCGTTTTATGATGAACAATGAATTAGATGCGAGTATCAATTTTTGGCATTATAATGCCCGTTTAGATGCGGCCGGCTTTACCTTAACTCTCCCTGTGACCACCATGTTGAGGAGTTTAAAAATCCATGCTGATGTGCCATTGCTGGGGTGGGTATTTGATGAAGAATGGGGCAATAAGCGTAAACAATTAGTGACTGAGTTTTTTAAGGCGTCATTTGCTGCTAAAACAATCCTGCAAACTCAACCTCAAGAATGGCTGCGTATACGTAATTTAACTAAAGCCGAAAATGAACAGGTATTTACTTCCTTGCAAGCCAATTATCCTGATACATTATTAACACAATTCACGATTCGAGAAATTGCGGCAACACAACAACTATTTGCTGTTTTTGCAGAGGTTGGCGGTCAAGAATTAATGGGTACTACCACCAAGTTCAATGCCGATATATATTGGTCTGATGCGTTACGAATATGGCAATCTCAGCAATAGCTGGCGCATCTGCGTCATCACGTGCCGCGCGAACGGCAACGTTGATAAAATTAAGTATGTTTGTGCTGTTTTTGGTTATTTGGCAAACATTAGCCTTTGTGTTAGCACAGCCTGATTTCCCCTCTTTTACACAAACATTATCTGCCCTGTATTATCATAGTGTATCTGGTGACTTAATCATAAACGTTGCAATAACGGTAACTCGTGTTGCGATTAGTTTTATTTTAGCTATGTTTCTTGGCAGTATCTTTGGAATTGCAATGGGCGCGCGTGCATGGTTTAACCAACTCAGTGATAGCTTCTTAATTATTTTATTAAATGTGCCTGCGTTGGTAGTGATCATTTTATCCTATATCTGGATCGGGTTGGTCGAAGCGGCGGCGATTACCGCCGTGGTCATCAATAAGATCCCCACTGTCGCGGTTATGTTGCGCGAAGGCGCACGTACTACCGATCCAAAGCTAGCTCAAGTCGCCCAAGTTTACAACATCCCCTGGTGGCGGTTTATGCGCAAAATATATCTACCGCAACTCTACCCATTTTTTTTGGCAGCGGCTCGCAACGGTCTTTCATTGATATGGAAAATCGTCCTCGTCGTCGAATTACTCGGACGCAGTGATGGTGTGGGTTTTGCGTTGCATAGTATGTTTCAATTTTTTGATATCGCTGGTATTTTAGCTTACACCATGGCGTTTATTGCGGTCGTGTTCATGATTGAATGGGTATGTTTTACCCCGTTTGATGCACGTATTCAAAGAGGGCGTTAAGATGAGTGCCTTAAGTATCCACATTAATCAATTAGCATACAATGCGCAAAATGAAAATAGTACGACCAAAGCAAGTGAACATATTATTGCCGATATTGCATTAGATATTAAAC
>DBBN01000087.1 GCA_002292215.1 Glaciecola sp. UBA983
GTATTGTAAGACGCTGGCGCGTGCTGCATAACCTTGCGCATTTTGGTGTCGAACTCATTAAAGAAGCGCAAATTGACAGCATAGATAGTAAATATGTGCATTATACTTTCAATGACGAGCAGTGCTGTATCGCATCAGATACCGTAGTGATGGCGACAGGAATTGCGGCTGACCGAAGCTTAGCTGATACTTTAACCCAAGCTGGACATAACGTACAAGTCATCGGTGACAGTCATGCTGTTGGATATATTGAAGGTGCATTAGATACGGGGTATCGAGCAGGTTTGAGCTGCTAGCCAGCTCTAACAATATATACCACAGCATCACGCTATTCCAAGGAGACACCCTATACATACCGATACGCGATATATTATGTGGTTGCTGGACTTTCTTTCTAGTATTGGCATGGACAGTCAAGCGATTGCTGCTAAAAATGGGATCTATGACACCCAACATTATGGGCACGATACCTTAATTAGTGCACAACAGCATAAAGGTGTGTTACTCGATGCGATGCATGCTTACTCAGGCACTGATTTAGGGTTAACATTAGGCCTACAACGCTCAATTGCGACTCATGACCAGCTTGCATATTTAATGCTCAGTAGTGCCTCTTTACGCGAGGCCAGTAATACCGGATTAAAATATCAAAATTATTCAGGACGATTCTCTGGCAATCTGGTCGTGACAACGTTTAGCGAGATTCAAGCGCAAGGTTGCTATCAAATTAATGCTAGAGACGCGCTTGGTGAACTGCGTTTACTGGCAATTGAGGATATCTTAGCCAATATTGTCACGACTGCTCGCTGGGTGCTTGGTCAGGCTTTGCCCATCACTAAGCTGCGATGTGATTACCCTGCACCTGCACATGCTGTCCGCTATGAATCTATTTTCCAATGTCCAATTGAATTTGATGCATCCGCCACACAACTATTTTTTAATGCCGAGATCCTAGATAAGCCCTTGCCTCAAGCAAGCCCACAAAGTGTTATGCTATACAAGAGACTGTGTGAAGAAAAAAGTATCACCCATAGCCATGGCGATATTGCATGGCAGCTTTCGCAAATTATTGTTGAAAACCCGGCCTCACCGCCGTCTTTGCATGATGCTGCAATCAGATTACATTGTAGCTCCCGCACGTTGAGTCGAAAATTATTGGCACAAGGGTGGCGCTATCAACAGTTAATTGATCAAGTCAAAGAAATCCATGCCAGACGGCATTTAAGCGATCCTACCTTATCGATTACGCGCATTGGTCAACAGCTTGGATATGCCGACAGTGCTGGTTTTCATCGAGCTTTCAAAAAATGGACAGGATTTTCTCCACGCGCCTTTCGCCAAGCCTTATTTAATGGCCATATTAGATAATAATTTGGCTAAATAAGACAAGCTTAGTCAAGACCTTTTGCGTAACATATTAACTAAATGTTAACACTTGGTTAATAATATCTATTTTTTACTATCTATCTTCTGCGTTTCTTCAATAAGGTGTCATTTATTATGAAAAAATACGACGGCGTTAACCAAGCAATGCTTGACCGTTTTGCAACTCGACCTGGGCGTAAAGCGTTACTTCCAGAGCTGACTGATAAAGCTCAAGTAGCACTGATGTGCCGTATGCTTGTACGCGAAGGCTGGGATGATCATATTGCTGGGCACATCACATATCGTTTAGCCAATGGTAATATTTTAACCAACCCTTGGGAACTTGCGTGGAGTGAATTAACTGCCAGCGATATCGTTACTTTGGATCCATCAGGTAGAGTGATTGACGGCGAATGGAATGTAACTCCTGCAATTGGTTTGCATTTGCAACTCCACGCAGCTCGACCTGATGCACATGTG
This sequence comes from Glaciecola sp. UBA983, assembly GCA_002292215.1. Lineage (GTDB taxonomy): Bacteria > Pseudomonadota > Gammaproteobacteria > Enterobacterales > Alteromonadaceae > Opacimonas. The sequence continues at coordinate 1,846 of DBBN01000087.1, forward strand.
GTTATTCATAACCACCCTCACTACAGTGGTATTTGGGCATGCATGCAAAAAGTCCCCCCAGTCTATGATCAGGCTAGCGCATACTGCGGTGTAGAATTACCACTTTATAACGAATACGACGGAACTTTTGAAGATAAAGCCGTCAGTATTTCAGCAGTTGAGGCGTTAGGCGATGCTAAATGGGCATTATTAGCTAATCATGGCTCATTAGTCGTGGGTAAAGATTTGCGCCAAGCACATCTTCGCGCCATTACCTTAGAGTGGCGCAGCAAACGTGCTTATCAAGTTGAGTTAGGCGGAGGCGGCACCCCATTAAGCACCGAAGAAGTAAATAAAGTGTCTATTGCAGATGACAATGGATTTCCGTTCATATGGGAAGCGATGGCCCGCAAAGAACTGCGTCTTGATCCTACCCTAGTTGATTAATAGACGATTAAATTATTGTTATAAAAAGGAATAAACTATGTCACTTACCGTTACCCCTCTTGATAATGTTGGTGTTGAAGTGTCAGGTTTTGACATTAATGCGCCTATGACTGACGCAATGAAAGCTGAATTAAAGGCGTTGTGGTACGAGCATGCTATCTTGGTATTTCGAGATCAGGATGTGACCCCCGAAAAACAAATAGAATTCAGTCGGATCTTTGGCTCCTTGGAACTACATCCTCTAAAGGTAACGCAAAACGACGAGCATCCAGAATTATTTGAGCTGAAAAATGGCGGACCTATGGATAAATTCCAAACGGCATTTTATAACGGTAAAGAAATAGTCGGCCGCTTGGATTGGCATATGGATTTGCACTATACCGCTAGACCTAATCATGGTGCACTACTGCGTGCAGTCGTCGTGGCTGAAGAAGACGGTCTAACTGGGTTTGGTGACTTAGCCAAAGCGTACGATGCACTTGATGATGAGACTAAAGCAATACTTGAGAAACTAGAGGTGGTGTATAGCTTTAGTATGCAGCGTCGACACATGCGTTATGTTAATTTGGATGGCTATGAGCCTGGGCCGAATAGCCCAATGAAACCCACTGACATCGGTTTCCCTGATTTTCCTGATGCAGCCTATCCTGCGGTTGTCACGCACCCTATCAGCGGACGAAAAGTCCTTGAAGTGGTTGAGCAATTTTTGGACCGAGTCGTCACACCACAACAGTTTGGTGTATCAAACGATGAGTCCATTGAATTACTAAAGCGCCTAATTAAGCATGCGACTCAACCACAATTCACCTATTTTCACCAATGGCGAACAGGCGATATGGTTCTGTGGGATAATTGGCGTGCTATGCACTGTACAACCGGCACCAAAGTTGGAGTTAATCGAGTTATCAACCGTACCACGATCAAGGGTGATGTGACGCTTGGCCGAGTTTTAAAAACAGAATAATCAATCTATTCACTTATAGCGATAATAGATAAAAAACCGACGACATTATTTTAATGACGTCGGTTCGTTGAGAGTGATTAGCTGGATTTTTCGATTCATTGTTTCGGCTAGCCAGTTTACTGCTATCCCTTTAACGTCATATAACGCGCTTGATGAAAATCCGCATCACCTAACAGCATTTGCGCTACACGAATACGTTTGAGGTAAAGGCCAATATCCAGCTCATCGGTCACTGCAATACCGCCGTGCATTTGGATCGCTTCACTTGTAATCAAATCAGCCACTTTAGATAGTTTCCATTTTGCTAAACTAACACTTAACGCTAGATTCTCTGGATCAGTGTCTGCTGTAGAGAGTGCCGACATGACACATGATTGTGCGAGTTCTAATTCAACAAAACAACGCGCAGCTCGATGTTGTAATGCTTGGAATGTTCCAATTTTCACACCAAATTGCTCACGAGTTTTTAAATATTCAATGGTCATCGCAAACAAGGCTTTAACCGCGCCCAGTAATTCACAGCTTAGACATAATCGTCCTAAATCTAACGCGAAGTCGAGTGCGTTAGCTGAGGACCATGATTCCACTGATTGCCCTAAAAGCGCATCGACGGGTAACTGTACATTGTCAAAACACAGCGTTGCATAGTTACGAGAATCAATTAACCTCGTTGCTTTGACTTTCACATCTGCACTAAAAGGAACAACAAATAAATTCACTGCATTGTCATATTGCGCTGCAACTAGCCATGCATCCGGACTCACACCATCGATCACAATGGCTTTTTCACCCGAAAGAATATAACCGTTAGTATTGGCAACAGCAGTACAACTTATCGTGCTAGGGTTATGTCTAGCTTGTTCATCAATGGCTAAAGCTAAGCGTTTTTCTCCATTTATAACGCCATCGAGCCATGTTAATTGCTGCTGATTGGCTAAATGCTGCAAAACTGTACCACTGAGTACTACCGATGAGAGCATAGGTGATGCTGTGAGGTGCTTGCCCATGCTTTCAAATACAGCGCCTAACCCTTTATAGCTAAATGCTAAGCCACCTAGTTCTTCAGGGAAGGTAATTGCTGTCCAACCCAACTCAGACATTTGCTGCCAAATCAGTTTATCGTAACCGGTAACTGATTTGTTATCCCGCAGAGCTCGTTGTGCTGCAACCGGACTTTTCGATGACAAAAATTCTTCCGCCGTATCTGCTAACATTCTATCGTCTTCAGTGTAAACCATGCTCATGTACTAACTCCTTTATTTTCTGGCAGTTGCAGAACACGTTTTGCAATCACGTTAAGTTGCACTTCAGATGAACCGCCCGCAATTGTTTGGGAAAAGCTGTTAAGCCAAGCGCGATTAATCGCCTGCTCTTGTGTTGTGAAGCTGTCATCTTCCCAACCTAAAGCACGATAGCCCATCGCATCAAGCAATATCTCAAATTTGACAATTTCTTGCTCAGTATGAACCAGCTTCATAATCGACATCAAGCCAAAGCAGTTTTGTCCAGCCTGCATTTCTTGGGTTAACCGCTGAACAGTTAAATGATAAGCGTGCTCCTCCATATCAGCTGCATGCGCTTTATGCAGTAGTGAAGTTTCACTAGCGCTGTGCGGCGTGGGGAGATAATCCTGTACTAAAGACATCAAATCAAAATGAGTGGGTAGCTGAAATTCACCAAACTTAGACATGGCACTTCGTTCATGTTGTAACAGCTCTTTGGCCAGTTTCCAGCCGTGGTTGATTTCACCAATAAGGTTTTCTTTAGGCACTCGCACATTATCAAAAAAGACTTCACAAAATGAAGACTTACCACTGATGAGATCAATTGGCGCAGTTTTTACGCCATCACTGCGCATGTCCAGTAACAATAAGCTAATGCCTTGGTGTTTTGGCGCTTTTGGATCAGTACGAACTAGTGCATACATCCAATCTGATTTATCACCGTAAGAGGTCCAAATTTTACTGCCATTAACTAAATAATGATCTCCCATGTCCACAGCACTAGTACGTAAACTTGCTAAGTCTGAACCAGCATTTGGCTCACTAAAACCTTGACACCAACGTACTTCTCCACGTGCCATAGGCTTAAGAAATTGTTGTTTTTGTGCTTCACTACCGTGTTCTAATAACACCGGACCTAACATCCAAATACCCAGATTAATTTGCGGTGGACGGCATTTAAGCTTACGCATTTCACTTTCAAGAATACTATTTTCTTTAGGGCTTAAGCCGGCACCACCATATTCTGCTGACCAGGTTGGACAAAACCAGTTTTTATCTCGCATGCGTTCAAACCACAGACGCTGGTCATCAAAGGTAAAGTTAACGCTACTCCCTCCCCAAATAAGTTCACCATCGGGAGTGGGTGTCCGCAGTGACATTGGGCAATTAGCCTCTAGCCACTGGCGGGTTTCTGTCTGAAATTGTTCCAAATCAATCATTAATATCTCCTACTAGCGTACGGCTCTTGGCATATTAATACCAAATTGTGCGATCAATTCACGCTGTATTTCGTTAGTACCGCCACCAAAGGTCAGTGTGACCGATGCACGGACTTCATACTCTAACTCACCTAACAAAAATGAGGCTGCAGAATCACCTTTAACCATGCCGTTTAAGCCAACAATATCAATCAGTTTCCGTAATATATCAATTGCACACTCTGAACCATACACTTTCGTAATTGACGCCAGCGCAATGTCCATATGACCAGCTTCTAAATCAGCCGCAATACGAAAGTTAATTAAGCGCATTGCTTCAAGCTTGGCATAACATTCAGCTAACGCCGAACTGACCCATTGGTTATCACTTGCACGTTTGCCATGTACATCTGGGGTATTAGCCCATAAATATACACGAGTAAACAAGCTAACGACTTTATCCGACCATGAGCCAAGACCTAAACGTTCATGGTTAAGCTGAGCTGTAATTAGATTCCAGCCACGATTAAGCTCGCCTACTAACATGTCTTTGGGTACCTTTACGTTATCGTAATAAGTCGCCGCTGTTGGGTTAGAGCACGTAGGAATCACGGTACTACTAAAACCTTCACTTTGCGTATCGAGGATCATAATTGATACCCCTTTATGACGCGGAAGATCTGGATCAGTACGCGCCGCTAACCAAATATAATCAGCTGAATCGGCACCTGAAGTCCATAATTTATTGCCGTTCACAATAAAATTATCGCCTTCTAGTGTTGCTTTAGTCTTGAGTGTCGCCAAATCAGAACCTGCATTTGGCTCTGAATAACCAATCGCAAAATGAATATCACCACTGGCAATACCGGGCAAAAACATGTCTTTTTGTAATTGCGTCCCTGACTCCATTAATGCAGGGCCTACTGTGCTGATAGTCACAAATGGTAATGGTGCACCAGCAATATTGGCTTCTTCAAAAAAGATTAACTGCTCAGTCGCTTGGTAACCTTGGCCACCGTGCTCTTTAGGCCAACCAACGGCAAGCCAGCCGTCTTTACCCATCTGCTTGACAACTTTACGAAATGTATCGCCGCCCTCTTCGCCTCTAAGTGCTAATCGCAGTTCAGGCGTCATTAATTGTGTAAAATAATCTCTTATTTCTAGGCGCAAGGCCCTTTGTTCTGGTGTTAAATCAATGAACATAGTTTACTCCTTAATCGCTACCTAAAATTAAACCGCTAGTTGGGACGCCTGTTCCAGCTGTGACCAAAACGTTTTCAACATTATCTACTTGGTTAACTGCGGTACCACGTACTTGACGAACCGCCTCAGCGACGCCATTCATTCCATGGATATAGGCTTCGCCTAATTGTCCACCATGCGTGTTAATGGGTAATTTACCACCACGGGCATGATGACCAGCACGAATAAATTCTTTAGCTTCTCCTCGTTCCACAAAACCAAATTCCTCAAGTTGTGGTAAGACAAAAGGCGTAAAATGATCATAAATAATCGCAGTTTGAAAATCGTCAGGACCAAGTCCCGATTGTGCATATAGCTCTTTAGCAACAACTCCCATTTCAGGTAGACCGGTAATATCGTCTCTGTAATACGACGTCATTATCTGCTGACCTTCAGCTATACCTTGGGATCCTGCTTTTATTACAACTGGTTTTTGTTTGAAATCTTTGGCTCGATCAACACTTGTAATAACCATGGCCACCGCACCATCTGATTCTTGACAACAATCAAGTAAATGTAATGGTTCACAAATCCATTTTGACGCTTGATGATCGGCTAAAGTAATTGGTTTTTCATAGAAAAATGCAGCAGGATTGGTCGCAGCAAAATCACGCGCCGCAACGGCTATCTTGCCAAAATCTTCGGATGTTGCACCATATTCGTGCATATAACGTTGTGCGAACATGCCAACCCAACTAGCCGGAGTATGAAAGCCATGCGGCATATACCAACCGTAATTAGTATTTTCAAAAATTGGCGTTGAACCAAAACCATATGTACCTGTACCAAATCGATACCATGAACGTTCATTCATCGCCCGATAGACCACGACGGTTTTGGCCACGCCACTTGCGACTGCCATCGCAGCATGCATGATAGGTGCACAAGCCGCACCGCCCCCATGAGGGACTTGCGAAAAGAATTTAACTTCTTTACAGCCTAACAAACGGGCAATTTCATACTCAGGGACTTTATCAACAGAGTAACTACTAAAGCCATCAACTTCACTTGGATCGATGCCGGCATCTTCTAATGCAGCTAAGGTCGCTTCCATAGCAAGGCGTAATTCAGTGCGTCCGGAGTTTTTTGAAAATTCTGTGGCACCTAGGCCAACAATGGCAGCTTTGCCACTGATTGATTCATTCATTTTTTATCTCTCCTAGGTTATGGTAATGCTAAACGCACAGTACCGTTAACGTGTGTGCCATACTGGTTTTGCCCTGCCAAACCCACTTCAATCGTGTTGGTTTGCGCGTCAACAGCAGTCACTGCGCCTTTAAGGGTCATCGTATCGCCTGGATAATTTGGCATACCAAGTTTAATATCAATATCCTTAAACACACTATCTGGACCGCTCCACTGCTCGACAAAGCGTTGTACCAAACCATTGGTGGTCAAAATATTCATAAAAATATGTGGCGAACCAAGCTCTATCGCTGCATCCTTATCATGATGTCCCGGAAAAAAATCACGCGTGGCTATGGCACCGCTAGTAATTAAGGCAACCGTAATAGGAATCGCTAACTCTGGTAATTTGTCGCCCACTTTAATGTGGTTAAATTGTATTGTTTTATTTTGCATCAGATTCATCCAAATTATATTTCCAGCCAAGGTTATTGTTTGCACTTAGCACATCGCCAAGCTTAGCTAACAGTGCAGGACTGCCGCCTAAGTTCAGGCTGATTGCTCGGCTCCAATATAAATATCTGAAAATAATATAACTCACATCGACACCAAACCCGCCATGCACATGTTGCGCTGCATGCCCGATCTTATGCCCTGCATCCGTAGCATGCCATGCGGTAGCATAAGCTTCATGCTCACAGGCTAAACCGTTATCTAGCCGGTAACAAAGTTGCCATAAATTACTACGCAGCGCTTCTAATGCAATTTTGGTATCTGCCATGGTCATTTGTACTGCTTGAAAGGTACCTATCGCGCGCCCAAATTGTTGACGTTCACTAATATATTCAACCGTCTTAGCAATCTGCACTTCGCTCACTCCTAACTGGAGAGAAGCCAAACAAGCAAATATTCTAGGGACGAGCCAGCTGTTAACATCACCGTTAAGTGTGAATGTGTCTGCAATGACAACATCATTTAGATGTACATCTGCGACTTCTTCACCATGTGTCATTTGCCCGCTAACTAGCGACACACCATTGGCTTTGCTATCGACGACAACCCATAGAGTTGTATCGTTTATAGAACAAGGCAATAGTATAAAGTCAGCTATGCTTGCCACTGCAACAGCCTGAACCACGCCATTTAATTTAAGACCGCTAGCACCTTTTTCTGCACTCACCCCTGTTCCACTCGTAGTGTCAACCAAATTGAACGCTAGCGTTAGTAAGTTATTGCCTTCAGCGGCTGTTTCTATGATAGTTGTGAGTCCATTACCGCCAAATTTTGCCGCGACACTAGCGGCTAATTGATGACGCCATAAAGGTACTTGTGCCAATGCACCGCCTTGTGCTTGCAATACCAAGCTTAGCTCAGCCATACCCAGAGCAATACCACCATTTTCTTCAGGAATAATAACGCCATGCAATCCTGTCTCGACCGACTTGTTCCACAAGTCTGACATGGTCCCTTGTCCTGCTTCATCATAATCACGTAGATATTGATCTGTACAGGTATCAGAAAATAAGCTGTTTGCCATCTCAGAAATAGCTAACTGTTCTTCACTAAAGGTAAAATTCATGATGACTCCTTCATTGGCATAAGTCTAAATTGCGGCAACGTTAAATCACCTTCAAACATATTAAATTCAACTTGCACTGCTTGACCAATCTGAGGTGCTACGCCATCGGTTACACCCACTAAACCAGCGGCAATACGAACACCTTCTTCAAGCTCAACCAGACCAATTGGATTAGGGTTGTCAAATGGTGGCACATGCGGATGATGCATTACGACAAAAGAATATAATTCGCCCTTACCACTTGCGACTTTGTAACCTAAATCAAATGAATGACAATGCATACACACCGGCGCAGGTGGATGCTGTAATTTTTTACAACTATTACACGATTGAACTCTCAGTTCATTGACTTCACAACCTTCCCAGAAGAAACGGTTATCGTCACTAATACCTGGCTTTGGACGCAGCATTTTAGGCATCGCTGTTTCAGCCCCCTTACTTTCAGGTTTCTTAGCCGGTTTAAACTTGATGACTCTGAAGAGTAATTCACCAACTTTTTCATCAGCCTCATCACCAGCATGTTCTGAAAAAAATACCATTTTTAGAGTGACAAAAAAGCCAGTACCCAATGCTGTTGTTTTCTCTTCGCTGATGCTGTCAAACGTAGTCGTGTAATAGAGTGTTTCGCCTATGCCAATATAACGATCGAAATGTAAATTAGAGTTAACCGCAACAACAGCTGGATAGCCTTGTTCCTCCAGCAATTTAAGCACGCCGTACGGATTCTCAGTCGTTGAGCCAGGCGCCAAAATATCGTTAAAACCGGCTAAACACCATGCTTGCAACATAGCAGGCGGAGCAACTAGCTGTTTATGCTGACTCTTAACTGCATATTCTGCGTCGGTATAAATGGGATTATCAACACCCATTACTTCACACCACTGTCGAACCATTGCTTCGTTTACTTTATCCCATGCGTAGATGCGACCATATTGCTTGCCTACCATCGCTTCAATCTGAGCTAACCATTCATATTTAGCCAACGTTCGTCTCCTACATTTATTAAGATGTATGCTTATTATTGAAAATTAATCGTCACTTGCTTTCGCTAGCATTTAAAAAGGCTGGCATTTCACCACCACCATTAAGTAGTAAATTACAACCACTGGAGTAACTAGCTTGAGGGGATGCCAAAAACAAACACGCATTCGCAACGTCTTCTGGTTCTGCCATCCTCCCTGCAGGAATAGTTTTACACACCTCTGCAATACCCGCTTCGTCGCCATAATGTAAATGCGAATTCTCGGTTTTCACTAAACCAGGGCTTAGCGCGGTGACTCGCACTTTAGGTGCCCACTCTACCGCTAAGGTTTGTACTAATGATAATATTCCTGCCTTGGCTGCACCATAAGCTGCTGTGCCTGGTGATGCACGCATTGCACTAATACTGCCTATGAAAATAATACTACCGCCGTTTGCTGCTTGCATCAGCTGGTTTGCATGTTGAGCAACAGTCAGTGGTGCAATTAAATTGAGCTTTATAATCGACTCATGAAAACGCGGTGATGCTTTATCAGCCAGTGCAAATGGACTACCGCCGGCGTTATTGACTAATACATCAAGTTTGCCATATTGTTCTTTTATCGCTAAAAATAAAGTATTAATACTATCGTTATCTTTTACATCAGCTTGGATAAAGTGTGCTTGGTTTACCCCATCATTGACTGCGACTTGTGGAAGTGCCTCAGGTTCTTTTCTACCACAGACTACGACCTTCGCACCAGCAGCGAGAAAACCAGTAGCAATCGCAAATCCGATACCTTTGGTGCCGCCAGTTACCAGAACAACTTGGTCATGGTAGCTTTGTGGTGGGTGAACATTATTTGTCGACATAGACATAAATACAGTACAACCTTATATTAATAACATACAAAACAGTTTACATTGCACAATACAAACGTAACTTCGTCTATATGGACGATGCTGCCATTAATGCCTAAACGTCACAATAGCAATGTGTACACAAACCTTGCCTAATGCTGGTCAAACCGATTTTGGAGATAATAATGCCCGATTCACAAGCGCCTGTTGTTATATTGAGTTTTCCTGAAGAAGGCGTAGCGGAGTTAAGGCTAAACCGCCCGCATGCTACCAATGCACTAAGTTTAGAGCTACAAACACTTCTATCTCAGCATTTTTTAGAGCTCGCTGATAACCCGTCAGTACGCTGTATTTTGTTAACAGGTGGTGACAAAGTATTTGCCGCTGGCGGTGATATTACCGGCTTGATTGATGCTGATCCTATCGAAATATACCAACGCCACACTGAGCGTTTGTGGGCACCTATCGAACAATGTCCCAAACCCGTGGTTGCTGCAGTAAACGGCTATGCGTTCGGTGGAGGCTGTGAACTAGCTATGTTAGCTGATATTATTATTGCCGGAAAAAGCGCCAGTTTTTGCCAACCCGAAATTGCAATTGGTATCATGCCAGGCATTGGTGGAACGCAACGTTTAGTCAGAGCAGTCGGCAAAGCTAAAGCGATGCAAATGGCGCTAACCGGAAAACCTATTAGCGCGCATGATGCATGGCAAGCGGGTTTAGTCAGTGAATTGTGCGAAGACAAAGACGTGCATGCACTAGCATTAGCTAACTGCCGACGTATTGCTCGTATGCCACCTCTTGCTGCCGAACAAATTAAAGAAGTTATATTAGCTGGAATGGATGCGCCACTAGCCAGTGCAATGGCACTGGAACGAAAAGCGAATGCGATTTTATTTGCATCACAAGATCAACGTGAAGGCATGCAAGCATTTTTAGAAAAACGCCATCCAAAATTTGAAGGAAAATAATTGCTAGTTTATTCTGTTGCACAATCGTCAATAGAATAAAATGATAACCAGCTTGAGCTGGCTCATTTATTCAAGCTCAATCACAACGCTATAGGTTTAGGGCTAATTTCGTCTGTTCCCGTATTCTGTTGCAAGCGAGCCAATGGCCCAATAAAGCATCCAACCGCAACCACACTAGCCACAAATGCCAACACCAATATTTGGTGATACCCTAATACCGCTAACCAACCACCCAATGCTGGGCCTATCATGGCACTTAAACCAAATGCCGCAGGGATTAACATAATAGCCCGACCTTTAACGTCCAGTCGCGCCACTGCTGCTGTCTGAAACACGCATCCCCATGTGAATGCGACTTCCCAAATCCATGCTCCTGTAGCAAATAACATGAACTGATTGGTTGTACTGTTAAAAGATAGCCAGATCAAATATAAACCGATGGCTAGTACCACTAAAACAATGATATAGGGGAATCGCAAGCCTAAACGAGCACCTACTAAGGCAACTGAAAACGCCGCAGCACCACCTAATAGTTTTAGTACTGCAAATACCGTTCCCATTTCAGGAGGACTTAACGCTATTGCATTACCCATACGTTCCAAGAATGCCCATAACGCAATGTTACCTGTCGCAAACAGTAAAAACACCAACAAGGCTAACCACGCACCAGTAGGAATATTTAATTGTGCTTTTATACTGTTATCTGTTGATTCTAAATGGGTATCTTTAGGAAGCCAAAACACGCTAAGGCTTAGAAGTGCAATAATTAACGATAGACTGACGGCTGCACCGGCATAAGCATACTGACTGATCACATAAGCAGGAAGAACAAATAAAACTAAAGCTGTTACCCCTAATTCAATCCCTTGCCTGAGGCCTAATGCACGCTCTTTATTTGCCATTTGTCCAATAATTCGTAAACCAAGACAAGTCATTAAGGCAGCAAAAAAACCAATCCCTCCCCATAAAGGCATTTGTAATATCGCATCAGATAATGACGAAGCTATGAGTAAAATGATTGAACTGACTGCACAGACTATGGTTAGTTTTCGTAAGCAGTACCGGCTAATAATCATTACTGATGATAACGTCCCTATCAAATAGCCAGCAAAACATATTGACCCTAGAAGACCCACTGTTTGCAACTCAAAACCAAACGTATCCGCTAGTGAACCGAGTAAAATCGGTAATGAATTAAATGGTAATCCGCCAATGGTAGACGCAAAACTGGCTGCAAGTATTAAAGCCGCGGTTTGTTTGGTAGCTGTTTGCATAATGACCCTAGTAAAAATAGATATCAGCTTGCTATGAAATACAGCCTACTGATTTGAACTTCGACTAGAATCGATTAATATTTAACAAGATACATGGTGCATACGGACTATTCGGTGTCCGGAGATTCATCATAGCCAAGGGCTGCAACACTATTTAAAAATAAGCGAACTAATTCAGTTTGACGACGAACACCCGTCTTTGAAAAAATAGAGCGTAAATGAGCTCTAGCAGTATTACGTCGAATGTTTAACACTTCTGCAGCTTCTTCTAAGGACAAACCATTGGTAAGTTGCAATGTTAAGCCTGTTTCAGCAGGAGTTAGGCCAAACAATTTTTTAGAAATATCGATGCTCGTCATTGATTTACCGACCGCATCACGAATATAAACCACCGCCCGCTTCAGACCTTTACCTTCCCCCCATTCCAAACCAGGTATGACTTCAATGACTACGCCTAAAGCAATCTCACCCGATGGTCTTGATATAGACATTGCTTCTGGCATCGCATTAACATCGTTATTATGTTCAAAAGCGGTTTTAATGAGTCGCTTTAGTTCACTATTGTCACTGTGATGTTGTGCTGTCAATTTACCTGCAGTGATCTTAAGGCCATCAGGGGCAGCTAATAGATGGCTAGCAAAGACGTTTTTGTCGAGTACTTTACCTGTTTCATCAATCGTCACAGTCGCAATGGAAAGTCGACCAATGGCCCTGGAGTATAGGGAACCTAGAGAAGCACTGCTGTGTAACTGCAAAAACGTCGATAATGAACGGCGTAAATGTGGAATAAGGAACTTACATAAGGTTTTATCTGAGTCAGAGAAATTCCCTTGTGCTTCTTCACGAGTTACCCGAAAACGAAAATTACCGAGATCAGGGGTACTAATATCAACGCTCATTACATGGTAAACATCGTTCACCGCGCACCAATGCTTACGATACGAGCTAGCTTTCCATTCTTCTTCGTTCATAAAATCGTTTACCGTAAAAACCGTATCGAGGGCTTGGTCAGTAAATGGGGTGAGTTTGTATTGATAAGGTAAATTCTGAACACTATGACCGCCTTCAATATTCTTACCTACCGCTACCATTAAGCCTAGATCATTTTCTTCCGGAACTTTAAGAATAAGGGTAACGTAGTTTGCGTGAAAAATATCTTGTAATATTGTAAGCGGCTTACTCCAGCTTTCTGACGTCGCATCTCCTGCCGCGTCATACAATAAATTAATAAATTCGTTATACTGTTCAAGCTCTATATCTATCAGTGCCATAATCTGCTCAGCCCGCCGTGATTTGTTATAATAACGTAAACGCAAAATTTGTTTGTAAACAATATCATAACTTTATTACTAAATTTACCATTCTTTCATCAATCTATTATATTGCCTGAAGTTTTAAGCATTAGGGTAATCAGAATATCCTGCCGCACCTGGCGTATAAAGTGTTTTTCGATCAAATTTAGTAAGAGGTAAGTCTGCTGCAATTCGTTTTACAAAATCAGGATTACTTACATAATGTCTTGCAAATGAAACTGCATCGGCTTCTTTATTATTAATGGCCTGCGCGGCTAAATTTGCATCAAAGCCATCATTAATGATTAATGAGCCGATAAACCTTTCCCTGCCAATCTTAAAGGCATCGATTGATTCAATTGGAGCACGCATCATATGTAAATAACCGAGGTTAAGATCTGCCACTTCATCGAGCAAAGCGATGTGACTTTGTTCCGGATCTGCGTCTTTTGTATCATTAAAACGATTGCCAGGGTTCATGCGCAGACCTACACAACCAGCACCAAACACAGTGGCCATAGCGCGTAAGCACTCAACCGCAAACTTGACTCGCCCTTCAACACTTCCGCCAAACTCATCGGTGCGTTGATTAGAATCTGAGCATAAAAACTGCATCGGTAGATAACCACTAGTACAGTGTAACTCAACACCATCAAATCCTGCTTTTAATGCATTTTCAGCAGCTTGTCGATGCTCTTCAATCACTTGCCAAACTTCCTGTGTACTTAATTCCACAGGCATATCAAAGGGCTGCATACCTGCACTATCTGTATGAACCTCACCTCTTGCTTGTATTGCTGAAGGTGCAACAGTCGCTACATTCTCACCTTTGATGTGATGCGAACCAATCCGGCCGGCATGCATTATTTGCAATACAATTTTACCGCCAGCTTGATGCACTGCATCGGTAACAGCACGCCAGCCAGCAATGTGTTGTTCAGTTTCTATACCAGGTTGACGGTTATATGCTTGTCCTGCAGCTACTGGCCAAGTACCTTCTGCTACAATTAACCCTGCACTTGCACGCTGTGCGTAGTAATCGCGCATAATGTCATTTGGCGTTCCATCGGGATCAGCACGATTTCGGGTCATCGGTGCCATAACCACTCTGTTTGCAATGTCTATATCACCGAGTTTTGCGGTGCTTAACAATGAATTTGTCTGTGTCATATTCATTCCTTAATTTTTAATCTAGCGCAGTTACAAGCACACATCCTCGTCCACCATCAACGGGCAAACTTGCACCAGTAATATAAGACGCATCATCGCTAGCTAAAAAGGCTATCGCACTAGCAAGCTCATCACTGCGCCCGACTCGGCCCATTGGTATAAGTCTATTAGTGTTATTCAACATAGCTTCGTCACTTAGCATACCGGCAGTAGCAGGTGTTTCAACTACCGCAGGGACAACAACATTAACACGGATATTTTTGCTCGCACCCTCTGCTGCGGCTGCACGAGAAAAATTAACTACCGCCGCTTTTGAAGCGCTATAACCGGCCATCATTGGGGTACCTAACTCTCCACAGATAGACGACACATTGATAATAGCACCACCTGTTTCCTGCATTATTTGCATGGCTGTGCGGGTGCCCCAAAACGTACCGTCTACAGAAGTGGTGAAGTTACTATGCCAGTCCTCGGTACTTGTATCGGTAATGCTACCGTAGGAGTAAGCCATAGCATTATTGACCATAATATCTAACCCACCATGCTTTTTTGCTGTGTTTTCTATTGCTTCTACGAATGCTTGCTCATTACTTACATCAGCTTGAACAGCATAGGCTTTACCACCATCGTTGTGGATTGCAGCAACAACCTCATCAAGTGGTACTTGACGACGACCACAAATGATCACCGTTGCGCCTTCTTTTGCTAAGCGTTGTGCCGTTGCTGCACCGATACCACTTCCACCACCGGTGACAAAAGCGACTTTATTTGTAAAACGTGATTGCATAGATAACTCCTATTATTTTTGTTGGTAAGATGTATGAACATTTAACAATTTTTATCATTGAAATCGGACTCAATCACATTCTATGTATATTTGAGACTCAGCTCACTGGTAAGGGGCACAGCTTGACAACTTAAGGTTAAATTGTTGTTTAAATCTTTTTCATCAAGCACATCGTTATTCTTAAGCTCCACTTTTCCATCAAGGATTTCGCACATACAAGATGCGCACATACCTTCACGGCATGAATAAGGCAGTTCAATACCTATTTTTTCAGCAGCATCAAGTACTGTTTCGCCGGGCTCACAATTAATGACATAGTGTTCACCGTCTAACTCCAATTTTACAGTAGCCGTAGGAAAATCCTGAGCGTCAGTTACAGCTTCAGCATTGATACTATTTAATGGCGAATCATTTGTCGTTGAGGAAGGTTTAGCGATAACAAAACGTTCAATATGAATCCGTTCTTTTGGCATACCCGCAAGATGTAAAGCTATCTCCATGGTATCCATAAACGGACCAGGACCACAAATAAAAGCTCTTCCGTTTTGCATGCCATTGGCTAAAGATGAAAGTAGTTTTTGCGACGGTATGCCTTGCAATGAATCGAGTAAATGGATGACTTGCAAGCGTTCTGGATATTCAGCTACAAGTGCTTTGATTGTCTTCTTAAAAATGACAGACGATTCATCTCGGTTTGCATAAATCATACGTACATTGCCGGTACCATTGACCAGTACATTACGTAAAATTGATAGGACAGGTGTAATACCACTGCCTCCAGCGCACAACAGGTGATCTTCCGATAAGTCTTTACTGATGAATAATCCTGCTGGCTGCATCACTTCAATCTGGCTGCCGGCTTGCAGGTTATCGCAAAGCCAGTTTGATCCTCTGCCATTTACTACGCGTTTCACTGTGACGCGCAACTGATTATCAAGATGCGGCGTACTAGACATTGAATAACAGCGCTGTAACGATTCTTCGTTTGCCTTAAATTTAAGCGTAATAAATTGACCCGACTGATAAGTGAATTTTTCACGCATGTTTTCTGGAATATCAAATAAAATGGAATGTGCATCGGCGGTTTCTTGCACCATTTGGGCAATTTTCAGAATGTGATAACGCGCCATGTTTACTCCTATAAATACGCTCTTATTATCTACTTTTATATTTCCATAAAAGCTACTACAACCTCATCGTCAATATGGACTAAGTAATTTCAGCCCTAATGGTAAATATTAGTCATTACAAATCGTGTTTTAAGGAATCATGTATGCAAAGATTTAGCAATAAAGTTGTGTTTATCAGTGGTGCTGCTTCGGGGATTGGACGTGAAACTGCGGTTAGATTAGCGTCAGAGGGCGCTAGTCTATTGTTGTGTGATATTGATGAGAAAGGTTTAGGCACCACACAAAAAGCATGCGAAGAACAGGGCGCGAAAACCACAATTTATCGTTGTGATGTATCCAACTATGATGAATGTGTCAATGCAATAGATGCATGTATCACTCACTATGGTCAGCTCGACGTGTTATGCAATATTGCAGGAATCGCACAGATGCAGCATTTTACCGATATTAGCCCTGCAGACTGGCATAAGATACTTGGGGTGAATTTATCTAGCGTGTTTTATTTATGTCAATTAGCAATGCCTCATTTAATCAAAACAAAAGGCAACATTGTCAATATGGCATCTTCAGCAGGTTTAGTCGGTCAGGCTTATACATCATCTTATTGTGCCACGAAAGCTGCAGTTGTGAACTTGTCTAAATCACTGGCAATTGAATATTCCGCACAATCGGTAAGAGTCAATGCGTTATGTCCGGGTAATGTTAAGACCCCACTCGCCTCGAAACTGAATATCCCAGAAGACATAGACAAGCGCTTACTTGGGCGAATGTTTCCTTTAATTGAGGCAGCACAACCTTGTGAGATAGCCGCAGCGGTTGCCTATTTAAGCTCTGATGAAGCACGGTTTATTACTGGAGCGGCGTTACCTATTGATGGTGCACAAACGGCAGGATAAAAGATTTAGCTCGCATTTATGAGCTAGCGACGTACATCTATGTCACTAGCTAGTTGTTGTGCATCTATGGTGCGACATTGCAATTTATCAGCCTCGTTGTGAGTGGCAATCCATAGTAATACTTCAGCAATTATCTCAGGCTCGACGACAGCTTGACCAAGAGCTTTAACTCCCCTATCACCCAGTGTCGCACGAAGGGTTTCGGTATTAACCACTCCTGGATTAACGGTAAACGCGCGTATACCTTGCTTACCATGCTCAGTACTTATCATTCCTGATAAACGTGATATGGCAGCTTTGCCAGCACCATAAGCATACCCCCACCCGCCATCAATCGCGGGTATGGGCGGATCTTTTTCTCCAGCACCAGAGGTAATATTAATGATACAGCCCGCATTACGTTCTAGCATATTGGGGATGAGCATTTGCACGATTTGTACTGGTGCGTATAGGTAAGCTTTTGCTACTTTTTCAAGTGTTTGCGGTGTAATTTCCATTAATGGAATATTAAGATCTGGACCTTGATATATGGCATTATTGATTAACACATCAACCCTACCAAAATAGGCAAGTACTTGTTCTACTGCCACATTAATGGAATCTGGACATAATAAGTCCATTCTTAACGCTAATGCTTTATTTCCGGTCGCTTCGATCTCTTTCACCGTGTCTAATAAACTCCCGCATGCGTAGCTAGAGTGCGTTATCTTGTGACGTTTGGTGTTATTATTATCAAATTCTCTCGCGCTAATGGCTACATGATATCCCGCTTTAGCAAAAGCAATGGCTGTAGCACGGCCAATGCCACGACTTGCACCAGTAACAACCGCAACTTTTTGCATCTTAGTATCTCTTTTTAAAATTGATATGTTAGTGATTTATTATTTATTTGTTAATCGGTTTACTTACATTATCAGTGTTAATATACAAATATCATGACTAACGTTGAATTATTTAAGTAGACGTCAACACTAGCATTCACAGCTAGAAAAATGACCAACCAATTTAACTAGTCCAAATAGACGTATCTCTGATAACTATTTTGTACAAAACTCGATACAGTTGGGTAACAAAATATTAACAATGCATAAAGTGATTGATTCACTAATAAATTGTTAAAGGTTCAAATTAGGAGAATAATATGAAAATAATTAGCAATAAAGCGAAACAAAATTCAATTAAACCTTTGGTGTTTGCAATTACTTGTGCACTCTCTGGAAATGCTTTTGCATTTCAAGAACAAACTCAAGAATCAGAAAAAAATGATAATGTTGGTGTTGAACGTATTTCAGTAACGGCACAAAAACGCGTTACACCATTGCAAGAAACACCTATTGCAATCTCTGCATTTAATAGTGAGACGATTGAAAAATTAGGGATTGAAGATGTCTCTGATCTAAATAATTTAGCTCCCAACACTCTAGTTGTTGCGCCTATCGGCAGTGCTTACAATGTTGGTATCAATATTCGAGGAATTGGTACTGCCTCCCCATCTCTAGCAATTGATCCTAAAGTTGGTATATACGTTGATGGTGTTTACTATGCGCGGAACGTAGGAGCTATTCTTAGCATTGTTGATTTAGAACGTGTCGAAGTACTACGCGGACCACAAGGCACTTTGTGGGGTAAAAATACCACCGGTGGTGCTATCAGCATGGTTACTAAAGGCCCAGCTGATGAATTTGGTTTTAGCCAGCGTTTCTCCGTTGGTAATTTTGGATTAAAAAGTTCTCTAACCTCTGTTGATACAGGTGAAAACAGCGGTTTTTCTGCTAAATTTACGTATTTGAAAAGTGAAGAAGATGGTTGGGCAACTAACGTGTTTGCTGGTGCCAAAGAAAAAGATCTAGGCGCAAAAGAAACTGACGCGTTTCGTATCGCTTTACAATACGAAACTGATAAATTAAAAGTTAATTATACCCATGACAACACTGACGGAAGTGCAGTTTCAATACCTGTGCAAGTCAGTAATGTTCGTCCTTATTTTACTGACCCTACAGTACCTACCCGACATATGGGTACAGGTGTGTTCTATGGTGGTAATGTCTTTGCACTAATGGCAGAAAATGAGTTCACTGGTGGTAGACAAGAAATATTTGAACTCGATCAACATGGCCGAGAGTATGTAAAAATCTCAGGGCATGCATTAAATGTAGAGTGGGATTTTGCTGAAAATCATCGCTTAAAATCGATTACCTCATCCCGTAAATACTCCTCTGATATCCCAGATGGAGTTGATTCTGATGGTGGCGCTTATTTTGGGGCTGAGCTTGATGCAACATTCCAGCCTACAGGTAACTTTGGCCCTATTCCTGCTTTTCATTTCTATAACCAAAAATCTCAAGAACAAACTTCACAAGAGTTCCAGCTTTTAGGTAATTTCATGGATGGTAGACTTGAATATGTAGCTGGTTATTTCTACTTCAGTGAAGAAGGTCAAGAAAATAATCCTTGGGAAATTGGTATTTTTACTGGCCAAGGGGCTAATTTATTATTTGATACTCCATTAGAATGGGGTGGTTTTTATAAATCAACATCTGATGCAAAAGCCTTGTTTGCACAAGTTAATTATGATGTAAATGACAAATTAAACCTATCGGTAGGTATTCGTAATACCAAAGATGAAAAATCCATTACGCAACTGGCCGCTCCTGATCCAATGCTCCGCAATGATAAAAGTGCTAAAGAAGATTGGAGTAAGACAGTAGGTTCAATCGTAGCTAATTATGTACGAGACGAAAATACCACTTTCTATGCTTCAATTTCTCAAGGTTATGCTGCAGGTATTTATAATCCTGGTACAGTAGACCGTTTTGCCTACTTAAATCCAGCTAATATGGGTGAGGCAATATATGATGGCAGCTTAATTCCAGGAAACCCTGAAGATACCACCGCTTATGAGATCGGTGCTAAAATGTTCATGCTAGATGATCGATTAATGCTTAATACTGCAGTATTTTTAAATGATAATACAAATTTATTAGTCACTGTTTTCGATGGCACAATACAACGAGCTCTTAATTCCGGTGAGTCTGAAACCATTGGGTATGAAATTGATGCACAATTTGCGGTTACATCTGATCTGTCTTTAAGTGCAACATACGGTTATCGCGATACTGAATATTCGTTAGAAGAATTTACAGATGTTGATACATTCTCAGCAACGTTTGGTTTAGATTGGAATGTCGCTGATTTTGAGTTTGGAAGTATGAACCTCAATATCAACTATGTGATGAATGACGATAATCAGTTTAATAATAACGACCCAACTCTAGTTGGCGAAGCATACAATTTACTAAATGCACGCTTGACATTATCTGATATTAACGTTGGAGAGAGATCAAATTTAAAAGTATCTCTTTGGGGTCGTAACATAACTGATGAAGTATACACTTTACATGGCGCTAACTTTAGTTTCTATGACACACATGTTTATGGGACACCTGCAAGTTTTGGTTTAGACGTCAGTTTTACTTACTAAGTAAATCAGCAAAATAAACAAAATAAGGCCTTAATATTCGTATTAAGGCCTTTATATTGAAAAGTAATTCCCCCTTAATTTTCGTGTTTACCAAAGGAGAAGAAATGAAAATATTAGTACCTGTAAAACGTGCTATCGACTACAACGTTAAAGTGCGTGTAAAACCAGATAATTCAGGTCTAGATTTAGCAAACGCAAAAATGTCAATTAACCCATTTTGTGAAATCGCTGTTGAAGAAGCAGTTCGATTAAAAGAAAAAGGTATAGCAACCGAAGTCGTCATTATTTCCATTGGTGATAAAGCTTGTCAGGAACAAATTCGTACGGCTTTAGCACTAGGTGCTGATAGGGGCATTCAAATTGACACTCCTAATGCGCTAGATTCATTACAAGTCGCTAAATTACTGCAAAAAGTAGTAGAAGAAGAGTCACCTGATTTAGTTATTTTAGGAAAGCAATCGATAGATTCAGATAATAACCAAACTGGCCAAATGCTAGCAGCTTTATGTGGATTGCCTCAAGGCACGTTTGCATCGGTGGTAGATATCAATGACAACAAGGTCAATGTGACTAGAGAAGTCGACGGCGGTTTACAAACCATTGCGCTTACGTTACCAGCAATAGTGACGACTGATTTACGGTTAAATGAGCCGCGTTATGCCTCATTACCCAATATAATGAAAGCAAAACGTAAACCACTTGATGTCAAATCTGCTGCAGATTACGGCATTGACTTAAGCTCAAAACTGACTGTATTGAAATATGAAGCACCGGCTCAACGTAAAGGTGGCGTCAAAGTCGCTGACGTAGCAGAGTTAGTCGAAAAATTAAAAAATGAAGCAAAGGTGATTTAATGACTATTTTAATTTATGCAGAGCATGATAACTCACAACTCAAATCAGAAACGCTAAAGCTCGTTACTGCAGCGCAAGCCATCGGCAATGATATTCATGTGTTAGTTGCAGGTAAAGATTGTACTGATGTCGCTAGAAAAGCTGCTGATATCAGTGGAGTTAGCAAAGTATTCATTGCAGATAATGCAGCTTATGAATATCAATTGGCTGAAAATATTGCAGAGCTTGTAATTGAACTGGGGAAAGACTATAACCATATTCTCAGTGCTGCCACTACCACAGGTAAAAACTTTATGCCTCGTGTTGCTGCATTACTCGACGTCGCACAAATTTCTGACATTATAGCTGTCATCAGCGCAGACACATTTGCCCGCCCTATTTATGCAGGAAATGCTATTGCGACGGTGCAATCCGCTGATACTATTAAAGTCATCACCGTTCGAACTTCGGCATTTGATAGCGCTAGCGAAGGGAATAATGCTCCTATTGAAGCTGTTGAGTTTGTTACAGTATCGAATAATTCTGAATTTGTATCTGCAGAATTGACCGTATCTGAGCGTCCTGAGCTTACCGCTGCTGAGGTTATTATCTCTGGTGGCCGTGGTATGCAAAACGGTGAAAACTTCAAATTACTTGATGGGATTGCGGATAAATTGGGTGCTGCTATGGGTGCATCTCGTGCAGCTGTTGATGCAGGCTTTGTGCCTAATGACATGCAAGTCGGTCAAACCGGTAAGATTGTCGCACCTCAATTATATATCGCTGTAGGTATATCTGGTGCTATTCAGCATCTAGCAGGCATGAAAGATTCAAAAGTCATTGTTGCCATCAACAAAGATGAAGATGCGCCAATTTTCCAGGTAGCAGATTACGGATTAGTTGCGGATTTATTTGTTGCCTTGCCAGAACTTGCAGAAGCACTATAAATTACTGATTTGCAGTTATATTTAAGCCCAGCCTATCAATATTTTGACTGGCTGAGCCATTAATTAATTCACATTCTTTGGCCAGTAAACAGTAACGCCAAAGCACATAATCCTTATCAACCCCCATCCCACCATGAAGGTGTTGTGCTGAATAACTAATTCTGTGACAGGCATTGCCGGCCCAAATTTTTGCGACCAAGGCATCATTCTCGCAGTCATGGTTGGTATTGAGGTTGATAGCTGCTTGTTGGCTCACCAATCGCAAACATTCTAGATCAATAAAGCAATCTGCAGCTCTGTGAGAGACAGCCTGAAACGAACCTATGACTCTGCCAAATTGCTCTCTTTCTGAGGTATAGGCAGCAATCAATGCAGTCATTTTTTCAGTAATACCAAGCGCCAAGTAACTCCTCATAACCATACTTGTTTGCAAAAGGTATTTTAAGGCCTCTAACCCTCGACCTTGGGCATGAATGATTGCTGAGCGATCAATAGATACACCGTCGAAATCTACTTTGAAAGCAGGGGTGTTAGCTGTCGTTGTAAGCTCTGATACATTAGCGTGTTCTTTGTCTACAAGGACTAAGAGCACACCCTCATCTGAATTAGCAGAGACCAAGAGACTCTTAGAAATAGAGGCTAGCTCTGATAGGTATTTGGTGCCTGTAATAGTTAATTTATCTCCAGCAATCTCAGCTCTAGTTAAAGGATTTTCTGGGTCCTGATTCAGCGGCTCAAGAATAGCCGACGTATGAATATCTCCTTTAAGAATTGATGCAATTAAAGCTTGATGGGATTCATGCTCACTAAATTTTTGAATTGTTTGAGCTACTTCTGCCAAACAACCAATGAGACTTAGTGGAGCCGCATGAAAGCCAAGCTTTTCAAATAGAATGCCTAGGTCATAGAGGTTTTCTCCACTGCCACCATATTTCTCATGAATACCCAGCCCTAGATAACCTTGACTTGCTAGGAATGACATCAGCTCAGCATCATGTTTAAACGCAGCATCAAAATTCTTAAGATTTTCTGGGACACAGTGCTCCACTAGGATCCTATCTAAAGAATCCCTGATTTCACCTTGATGGTTCATTTCAGAAAAATCCATTATCGAGTCCTGGGCATGAGCAATCCTGCCATGGCGATAATGTCACGCTGGACTTCATTGGTTCCACCGCCAAAGGTCAGGATAGAAGCAGTTCTATACATACGTTCAAGTTTTGCATTCAGAATGGATAGCTCAGAATCATTCTTCAAAAGGCTTAGTTCACCCATAATTTCCATGAGCAGCCTATAAGCTTCAATAAAGAACTCTGATCCATAGACTTTAGCCACCGAAGCCTCTGCCATGTTTAAGCGCCCAGACTCCATGATCCACGTCTGCTTCCAGCAAATAAGCTTGAG
>DBBN01000021.1:0-20576 GCA_002292215.1 Glaciecola sp. UBA983
ACGCTTGTGCGGCATTACCAATACATAAGACAGGGGAATGGGTGTCATCATGACGAGTTAATTTGAGTGGAAATGACTGCCTTGTCGACAGATAAGCAAATCGTCCCGCGCGATCACCAAACTCATCTTGCAGTGCCTGCAAAAATGCCTCGTGCGTTAATGCCATCAGCTCCGTTGCATGCTGCTCATGTGTACACCAGACTAATGAATAATATTGTTTGATGTGCTCATTGGAACGATTGGGAACGGCTTTGCTTTCTGTCGGAAGTGATACCGGAAGTAACGCCAATGGGCCGTTCTCAGTAAAACGCTCAAAAGCGGTTAAAGGTTGCTGGTATCTTGCAGGACCATATCGATCAACGCCAACCATAGCGACGACACCCTGTTGTCCATAATCAGTAACTTCACTGCCGATGCCGATAGTATTTTTCAAACGCGATACTTGTCCATCAGCGAGGATAATTGCACGTCCGTGTATCTGTTTGCCGTTATCGAGCAAGCATACCTTAGCAACGTCATTGTCAGTGTTGATATCGATACATTCAGCCTGCTCAATTAGTGTTAATTGTCCTGCAACAGACGAGGCATCTAGCGCCTGGCTGATTACGTGTTCTAATACGCTAATTTGGGTTACATAACCTAAGGCATCGACCCCTTGTTCGCGGGCTGTTAAACGTGTCTGTCCGATATGACCACGATCACTGATATGTATTTGTTCTATGTAGCTTTTGATAAAATTAATATCAATACCCATTGCCTCTAGTTGTGACAATGTATGATGACTCAACGCAAGCGCACGAATATCATCCGCGTAAACCGCTGTGTGAGTCGCATTAGTTGTGACCAGCGTAATATGTAATCCTAACTTAGCATGCAATAATGCTTGGCACAGTAAAGCGCCAACGACACCGCCACCCACCACGATAATATCTGTATGCGAGTTCGAATCACTTGAAGTGACTGGGTTAAGCGTCGATATCATTTAGGATTGCGCCATCAATGCTTCAATCGCAACGATGGTTTTAGGTACATCGTCGGTCAATACGCGGTTACCTGATGAGGTAATCACGATATTATCTTCAATTCGGATCCCTATCCCATGAAAGCGTGCAGGACAAGGACTGCCAGGTGCAATATAAATTCCTGGTTCAACGGTCATAACCATACCAGGTTGTAAAGGACAGGCTTTCCCTCCGATACTGTAAGCTCCTACATCATGAACATCTAGTCCTAAATAATGCCCTAAACCATGCATGAAATATTGGCGATACGTTAAATTATCAATATTATCCGCAAGACAGCCTGTTAAAACTCCAAGATCAATCAATCCTTGGGTAATTATTTCAATCACGGCATGATTTGCATCGGCGATTAACGTGTTTGGCTGCAGTAGCTCAATCGCAGCCATTTGTGCATTAAGTACAATCTGGTAGAGCGCAGCCTGATCATCAGTAAAGCTCCCATTAACAGGGAACGTCCGCGTGATGTCACCAGCATATCCTTCCAACTCACCACCGGCATCAATTAAGACTAACTCACCAGCATTCAATACCTGGTTATTTTGAGTATAATGCAAAATGCACGCGTTATCCCCACCTCCAACTATCGTCGCGTAAGCAGGTTGACGCGCACCGTGCTTAGCAAATTCAAATTGAATATGGGCTTCTAATTGAAATTCGTTCATGTTTGGCTGACAGACTTGCATAGCCACACAATGTGCCTGCGCCGAAATCTTACCTACCTTAGCCATCAAGGCTAATTCTGCTGGCGATTTAATGAGCCGCATTGCGTCTAACCATGCTTGGCAATCGATCCTTTGCGTGGGTGCTAAATCACCTTGTTTCGGCACGCGCTTTAAGCTCAATATACATTCTTCTATTTGAGATTTTATTGGCTGAGCAAACAAACTGTAAACTATATCAACACCCGAAAAAAGTTGCGTTAACGTCTGGG
Organism: Glaciecola sp. UBA983; assembly: GCA_002292215.1. Lineage (GTDB taxonomy): Bacteria > Pseudomonadota > Gammaproteobacteria > Enterobacterales > Alteromonadaceae > Opacimonas. The sequence goes on from DBBN01000021.1 coordinate 1,954, forward strand.
TTAATGCCTCACTGGATAAGGCTTCATCAACACCTAACAATGCCACGGCAGCCACACAGCCAAGACGACGTCCATGCCAAATTTCGGCTAACGCATCTTTGGGTTGGCAAGATATGACTTGTCGTGTTTGGCCTTGCGCATCTTTAAGCAATAACAAAACACTATCGGGTTCATCAAATCCAGTTAAATACCAAAAGTAACTATCTTGGCGAAAGACATACTCAGTATCATTACTGCGCGTCACTAATTGGGCTGAGCCGATGACACACACACTATTAGGCTGCATCTTTGCGAGTATCGCACTGCGGCGCGTTTGATATTCTGATAAAACAATCTTCGTCATAGTTCACTCTTTACGTGTTTTTAATGCACCGTTGGATCGGTTTCAATTGGCATCGCTTTGCGTGCCGGCTGACACTCATTAAAGCAACTCATAGCAATGATTCTGACGTGCTCGATTAGGGTTAATAGCTGGGCTTGCGTGTCTTCATCTTCGTCTTCTATACTTTCCATACGAGCGATTTCAGAAAAATCTTGGAGCCCTTCTTTAACATCATCTGAGCTGCTTTCCAACGAAGGTTGGTGTAAGCCAAAACCTAGCATAAACCCTTGCACCCATAAAATAAGACCTTGCCCCTGCTCGCTCAGCGTTGCATCCGTATCAGGGATACACATCTCTAAACCAAACTCGACATCGGTCAATTGTGCAACAGTTGTATCATACAATGCACGTAAATGAGTGATTAATTCAGGTGCGAACGGCACTGAGTTATTTGAAACATCCGTCAATACGGCAAGCCAATCTTGATTATCGAGCGTCATACCACCACATAACATTCCGCAGATAATTCCGTGCACCTCAGCGCCATCAATGAGTACATCATATTTGGCGAGTAAGTCTGTCGTTGTTAAAAAGTCAGGGGTATTGCTCATGATTCATTCTCTTTGGATTTAATAACGTAAATATTATCAAATAACGTGCCTGTTTTCCTTATTGTCAGCAAATATATTTACATAAAATACCTGTACATCATATAGAGTTTTGGTATCCTATTTTAAGTCACCTTAGATGTTGGCATGTTCATACATGTCCCTGGCCGATGCTTTAACCTAAGGAAGTTGATTCCACTACTATTGCGCAAGCTCAACCCGTATTGAGAAGCCTACGGTAATGATGATACTTCCGCCTTGAACATTTCGGCGTTCTGGGCGAATATGGACTGCGGCATCTTGGGCGACACTTCTTTTTTAGAGTTATCGTTGATTCATTAATCAAAATTTGTCGACAATTCCACCCATTCCCTACAATACTAATAACAGACGGAAATATCGCATGGCAGTTATTAATTTTGGCTCGATTAATATCGACCACGTTTATCAAGTCGATCATTTTGTGCAACCTGGCGAAACCTTAGATACCAATGCTTACCAGATTCTCCTTGGCGGCAAAGGAGCAAACCAATCCATAGCGCTTGCCAACGCAGGTGTGGAAGTATTGCACGTGGGTTGTATCAATGAAAATGACGTACACTTTAAACAAGCGATGATTAAACAAGGGATTAATGGGCGTTTTATTCGTTGCACCGACACGCCCTCCGGTCATGCAATTATCCAAGTTACACCGAGCGGTGAGAATGCCATATTTTTATTTGGTGGCGCTAATCGTGAAATTAGCACAGAAGATATCACTAAAGCCCTTGCCGATGCATCGCCTAAAGACTGGGTCTTGTTGCAGAATGAGACATCAGGAACCGCTGAAGTACTTGCACAAGCCAAAGCTAAAGGCCTCAAAGTTGCCTTTAACCCAGCACCAATGACTCAAGATATTAAAAGCTTGAATTTTGCGCATATTGATTTGCTTATCGTGAATGAAGTCGAAGCAGCCGAATTATCAGAATGTTCCGAAATGGTAGAGATTGAAGCTTTCTTTCATACTCATTTTGCTCATGCAGAAGTGATCATCACACAAGGAAAGCAAGGCGCGAAACTCATCAGTAAACAAGCCGATAATACACCTGACATCAACGTCTCAGCCTTTGTGGTTGATGCTGTCGACACGACGGCAGCAGGTGATACGTTTATTGGCTATTTCATTGCGCATTATCAACAACATCAACAAGCTAAAGCAGCATTGCGCTTTGCGTGCGCGGCTTCAGCATTGGCTGTAACCAAAGCAGGTGCAGCTCAATCCATACCACAATACGCTGACGTAGAAGCGTTTTTAGCACAACAACCATAATAATAATAAAGGTGCACAATCATGACTCAGCATAAAATTATTCTTGATACAGACCCTGGTATTGATGATGCAATGGCTGTCTTTTTTGCTTTTCAGTCGCCTCATATCGATGTCCTCGGCTTAACCACTGTATACGGCAATGTCCCCGTCTCGATGTCAGCGCAAAATGCATTACGCCTATGTGATATTGCCCAGCAACATGATGTCCCCGTTACACAAGGTGTCGGCATGCCTTGGGTAGGACCTGAGTCAACCTACGCGCACTTTGTGCACGGTGACAATGGTTTTGGTGATATTGCCGTTGCGGATCCAACTCGCGAACTCGACCCGCGCTCATCGGCTCAATTTATTGTCGATACGGTCAAAGCTAATCCAGGCGAAGTAACATTGGTAGCAGTGGGCCCTTTAGGTAATCTCGCTTTAGCCTTACGCTTATGTCCAGAATTACCTAGCTTAGTCAAACAAGTCTATATTATGGGCGGTGCCGCCTTTGTTAAAGGCAATGTAACCCCAGTTGCCGAAGCGAACATTTGGAATGATGCACACGCGGCTGAAATCGTTTTTGGCGCATCTTGGCCGCTTACTATGTTTGGTTTAGACGTCACGTATGATATTCCTTTCGCACCAGACTTCGTTGATATATTAGCTGACCAACATCCAGTCATGGGTGGATTTGTTCGTGATGCGTCACAGTTTTATATGGATTTTTATTCACAAGGTCTACCTGAGCGTGTCTGTTATTTCCATGACGCATTTCCACTCGCTTATTTGATTCAACCGGATTTATTTGAATTTGTTACCGGATATGCCCGTGTTGGGACTGGCGAACTCGATCGTGGTCAAACGGTTATTGCTCTGCCAGGGTCAACCATGAGTCCGTTATGGACAGAAGCGCAACAAGTGCATGTCGCAACCAAAGTTGATCATGCTCGACTCACGCAATTATTTATTGATACCTATGGCCAACGTGGCTAATCTTAGCGAACATGAGCAAGCTACTCGGCGCGCATTGCGAACCTCGCTGCGCGCTAAACGTAATGCACTAACTCTTGCAGAGCAGCAGACCGCAGCTGAGGGCCTGCTCGATGTCGCGCAATCTATTCTCAACGATAGCCATATTATCGCAGCGTATTTACCTAATGACGGTGAAATTTCTCCACAATGCTTAATTAATAAAGCTTGGGGTCAAGGTAAAACGATTGCATTACCAGTGTTACATCCCTTTCATCCTTACACCTTATTATTTGTCGAGTATCGAGCGGACAGCACGATGACAAATAACCGCTATGGTATTCCTGAACCGCGATTATCTGCCAACAACATTATTCCAGTGCACCTGCTTGATACTATATTTGTGCCACTCGTCGGATTTGATGTGAAAGGTAATCGCATGGGTATGGGCGGGGGATTTTATGATCGGACGCTTGCGTATTTAACCCAACAGCAACGAGTTGGATATACCCCAGAGCCAATTCTCACTCAACCCAACTTGATTGGACTTGCCCATAGCGTGCAACAAATTGATGCCATTCCCGTTGCGCAATGGGATATACCGATGTCGCATATTATGACAGAACAAAGTTGCATAACTATTGCCTAAATTGTTGTAATATCCCTCTACACAAACCGAATCTACATAATTACAACCATATAAGGAAATTCTCATGACTCAAGATGATAAAAAACGCGCAGCAGCCCGTGCCGCGTTAGCTTACGTAAAAAGTGATGACATTGTTGGCGTGGGGACAGGTTCTACTGTTAACTACTTTATCGAAGCTTTAGCCGAAAAAAAACACCTAATTGAAGGTGCAGTCTCCAGCTCTGACGCCTCTACCGAGCGGTTAAAAGCATTAGGTATTGAAGTATTTGATTTAAACAGTGTTGACCAATTTGATGTTTACATTGATGGCGCCGATGAGATCACCGAGCACAAGCATATGATTAAAGGTGGCGGAGCTGCATTGACGCGTGAAAAAATTGTCGCAGCCGTAGCCAAAACCTTTGTCTGTATCATCGATGACACGAAACAAGTCGGCATTTTAGGAGATTTCCCGTTACCCGTAGAAGTCATTCCAATGGCACGCAGCTATGTGGCACGTGAACTTGTTAAGTTAGGCGGTGATCCTGTGTATCGTGAAGGCGTCATCACCGACAATGGCAATGTGATTTTAGATGTCTATAATTTAACCATTTTAGACCCGCGGAAATTAGAAACACAAATAAATGAAATCGTCGGTGTCGTCACTAATGGCTTGTTTGCGCATCGCGGAGCAGATGTATTGCTAGTGGGTACGGACGACGGTGTCGTGACCTTGTAACCTTAGTCGCGACCTTAGCTGTAACATTAGTTACAAAATAAGACTAAAAAAGACTATTCAGCGTAGTCACATTTTGGTAAATTATTCATTTAGACGTCTAGATGTCTTTTTAACATTTTTTCAACAGGCTAATCGCACATGAGTAAGGTTTCACTACCCAAAGACAAAATCAAAATTCTATTGCTAGAAGGCGTACATGAAAGCGCCATAGAAACACTAAAGAATAATGGTTACAGTAACATTGAAAATCTCAAAACCTCGTTACCGGAAGATGAGCTAATTGAAAAAGTCAAAGATGTTCACTTTATTGGTTTACGTTCACGGACTCAAATCACTGAAAAAGTGGTTGAGAGCGCCAACAAATTAGTGGCAGTGGGCTGTTTCTGTATCGGTACCAATCAAGTTGACTTAACGGCGACTCAAATTCGTGGTATCCCAGTGTTTAATGCCCCATTCTCCAATACTCGTTCAGTCGCTGAGCTGGTACTTGGTACTCTGATCTTATTATTACGTGGTATTCCAGCTAAAAATGCAAAAGCGCATCGTGGTGAGTGGGACAAGAGCGCAAACGGATCATATGAAGCACGGGGTAAAACATTAGGTATTATTGGTTATGGCCATATCGGTACTCAATTAAGCATTCTTGCCGAGCATTTAGGTATGCGCGTGCAGTTTTTTGATATTGAAGATAAATTGGTACTTGGTAACGCAACTCAAATCAAAACCATAAAAGAATTACTCAACACCTCTGATGTCGTTAGCTTACATGTTCCTGAAACTGCGGGTACACAAGATATGATCGGTGCTGCCGAAATCGCTGAAATGAAAGACGGTGCCATTTTAATTAATGCAGCACGCGGCACAGTCATTGATATTCCAGCATTAGAAGCTGCACTAGAGTCAGGTAAATTAAACGGCGCAGCGGTAGATGTATTTCCTATTGAGCCAAAATCAAACCAAGAAGAGTTCGAATCGCCATTACGTCGTTTTGATAATGTGATCTTAACGCCACATGTTGGTGGTAGCACACAAGAAGCACAAGCAAACATTGGAATTGAAGTTGCCGGTAAACTAGCTAAGTATTCGGATAATGGGTCAACCTTGTCAGCGGTTAACTTCCCAGAAGTCTCGTTGCCAGGCCATGCTAAACATTCACGTTTATTGCATATCCACAAAAATGCTCCAGGTATCTTGACTAAAATTAACCAAGCATTTGCGTCACAGAACATCAACATTGCTGCACAGTATCTGCAAACTAATGAAAACATTGGCTATGTGGTTATTGACGTTGAAACAGACCGTGCCGATGATGCGTTTGCGCAATTGACGCTAATTGATGGAACGATCAAAACACGTATATTGCACTAGTATTTTACATTAGCTGGATGCATTAGCTCGTTATACTAATAGACACACAATAAAAAACGCTTAATGGTTGACTAAAATGAACCGTTAAGCGTTTTTTTTCATCTATGAAAAGATAGGTATTTTTCTAGCGTTGTTAATTTAGAAGAAGCTATAAACTAACGTTACAGCCGTTTCTGTATCAAGATTATCACTACCTTCATCAACATCTGTGTTGTGATCTAGTTTTAATGACACTTTCATTGAAAGCGCGCCATTGATAGTGGCAGAAACAGAAGTTAATGAACGCGTTTTAGTGTTCGCTTCACCGAATTCCGAAGATAAGGATTGTTTAATCTTAGCGGTGTCAGACAGCTTATGAGAGTACTCTAACGCGGCACGAACAATCACACTATTTAAATCTTCACCGTCTTGACCTTGCGAGAAGCTATAACCTGGACCCACTGAATAACTGAATTTTGATTTAGCGTCGTCCCATAACTTTTGGTTCCAACCTAACGCCACCGTCGATTGATATTTAAAATCAGAAAAACGGTCATCTTCATACGAGCCGAACACAAACAAACGTTGATTTTCTTTGGTTAATTTATAGTTAGACTGTCCAGATAAAAAGAACTTCTGAGCACTGGTTTTGGTCGCCGTCGTCGTGACATCGCCCGTGGTAGAAGTTACCTTATCTTGCTTGTACAAGGCAGCTAAGGAGTATTCATTACTCCAGTCTTCTAATTCTTGAGTTCCCGTCACCCCTGCACTTAATGACGTCGCTTCAGTATTACCCGTAGTAATAATCAAACCAAACTCACCGTCCATCGACAACGGTTTCTTTTCTTTGGCAACACTTGGCGCGGTTGCAAATAATGCGCATAAAATTAGGGCGATCGACGCCTTATTCGGAGACATAACTTTCCTTTTAACTAAATAGAGCTTGAAGAGCGTGTGCTTGTTGTTGCGCTTCTTCACAAAGAGCAATTAACCCTTTATATTCTATCGTTATTTTAAGTTCTTCTCTATAAGTAATATACGCTTGTTCACAAAGATCTTGTTCCCCTAGCAACCACACGATGCCATTTGCTTGTAACAACAGACGTTCTTCTAAAGGTTTATGTGCCATCGCATTATCATGGGTGTCCATTAATGGCGCATATAACTGTATTGGTAACTGCCATTGCTGATATATTGCGCCACTGAGCAACGCAAAGTCAAAACCAAACGCATGCAGTTGTTTACGCCAAGGCGATAATGCACGCGTATCATTGATGTATTGAGAATATTTTTCAGGATCACGCAGCGCTGTCACCATCTCACCTAGATGATACAGTAAACCTAATACAAAAAATCGTTCAGAGCCGCGAATATGAGGCTTAGCTAAGCGCTGCGCTAACACCCCCGTTAATATCGATTTATACCAATGCGTTCTTGGGTTTACTAAATCAGTGGTAAACTGTGACTGTAGCTTTTTCGCTGTTTCGGCCATAACTAACATGTAAATAGCCTCGCCTCCTACAACATTTACTGCTCGGGCAATATTATCGATCTGAGCGGGAAAACGAAATAAGGCTGAGTTTGCTAGGCGTAAGACCTTTGCACTTAATGCAGGATCAATCCCAATTAAATGTCCAATCGCTTGAGCATCAGTAGCGGGATCATCCAGTATTTCACGTAGTCTTAACGCTATATCAGGTAATGTTGCGGTGTGGTTGGCAAATTGTGCATACTCAGTAAACGGCATAAATCCCTATTAATTTTGAAAAACGTTTTAAAAAGTATAGCAGCCACAACTAAAACAGCTCTGATTGCGATCCTGAGGCACTTTGAATTGTCTGGACATCATTTGTAGGTGCAGCGATTTTAGCTTGTATGCGGCGCGCATAGGACTGTTTTCGACGCATACAAGCGTCATTGATGATTTTTTTGGTGTTATCATCTATTTTAAGCCAGTTTACTCTTTCTTCACGCGAACGAAAACAGCCAGTACAGTAGCCTTTGGGGCCAGACTGACAGACACCGATACACGGACTAGGAACGTTAAATAACTCTATTTGACGCATGGATTTGTCATATTAAAAACAAGATGGAGTAATTTTAGCAAAAAAAATCCCTAACCTGTGACCAGAATTAGGGATTTTTTGTTATTTACTCAAATTTACGAAAAATCTTACTTTTTCTTCGCTTTTGGATTTGGTAAATCAGTAATGCTACCTTCGTACATCTCAGCGGCTAGACCGATTGACTCGTTCAATGTTGGGTGAGCATGGATAGTTAATGCAATATCTTCTGCATCCGCTCCCATTTCGATCGCTAAACCGATTTCACCAAGCATTTCACCAGCGTTGGTACCAACAATTGCGCCACCTATAACACGATGTGTATCTTTATCAAAGATAAGCTTAGTTAGACCGTCAGTTGCGTCAGATGCAATCGCACGACCTGAAGCGGCCCAAGGGAAAGATGCCACTTCATAATTAACACCTTGCTCTTTTGCTTCTTTCTCTGTCAAACCAACCCAAGCAAGTTCTGGCTCAGTGTAGGCAACAGAAGGAATGCATTTAGGGTCGAAGTAATGCTTCATACCAGAAATAACTTCAGCTGCAACATGACCTTCATGTACCGCTTTATGCGCCAGCATAGGCTGACCCACTAGATCACCAATAGCATAAATGTGTGGCACATTAGTACGCATTTGCTTATCAACGTTAATAAAACCACGTTCATCAACTGCGACACCAGCGACATCAGCAGCCATTAATAAACCATTTGGTTTACGTCCCACTGCAACTAACACTTTGTCATAACGAACTGGCTCAGCAGGAGCCTGTTTGCCTTCAAAGCTAACATACAAACCGTCTTTTTTAGCTTCAACGCCCGTTACTTTAGTTTGTAACATAACATTAAACGTATCTTTAATGGTTTTGTTATAGACTTTAACGATGTCTTTATCTGCAGCTGGAATTAACTGGTCTAAAAATTCAACCACGTCAATTTTAGAACCAAGTGCTTGATATACAGTGCCCATTTCTAGACCGATTATACCACCACCCAAAACTAACATTTTACCAGGGATGTCTTTCATCTCTAAGGCGCCAGTAGAATCAATAACACGGTCATCTTGTGGAATAAACGGTAATGATACCGGCTCAGAACCGGCAGCAATAATCGCATTATCAAACGTAATCGTCGTGGTGCCTTTATCGCCAGTCACTTCAAGAGTATTACTTCCTGTAAATTTACCGAAACCTTGAACATGTTCAACTTTTCGCATTTTAGACATGCCGCTAAGGCCTTTAGTCAATTGACTAACTACGCTGTCTTTCCAACCACGAACTTTATCTAAGTCGATCTCTGGTTCGCCAAAAGACACACCATGACTAGATAAATGTTTCGCTTCTTTAATTACTTTCGCTACGTGAAGCAATGCTTTTGAAGGGATACAACCCACATTTAAACATACACCACCTAAGGTAGCACGGGCGTCAACAAGTATCGTATCAATCCCTAAATCGGCTGCACGGAACGCGGCAGAATATCCACCAGGTCCGGCACCTAAAACTACTAGTTGCGTTTTAATTTCGCTCATTATGACCTCAAAATCTCTTAATTTGGCAAAGGTTTAATTTATTCGTATGCAATGTTATAGGATAATCTGTCTAAGATCACCTAGCACATCTTTAACATGTACGGCAAAGCGCGCTGCTAATGCACCATCGATGACACGATGGTCATATGATAATGATAATGGCAACATTAAACGAGGTTCAAAGTCTTTACCATTCCACTTTGGTTTTATCTCTGATTTAGAGACACCCAAAATAGCTACATCTGGTGCATTAACGATTGGCGTAAATGCTGTACCGCCGATCCCACCTAAACTTGAAATAGTAAAACAGCTGCCTTGCATATCTGCAGCTTTTAATTTGCCATCACGCGCTTTCATACTAATTTCCATGATCTCTTGTGATAACGCATGAATGCCTTTTTGATCAACATCACGTACCACTGGGACAACCAGGCCATTTGGTGTATCAACCGCAATACCAATATGGAAATATTTTTTCAATATTAGGCTCTCACCATCCGCAGATAATGATGAATTAAACGTTGGATATGCTTTAAGTGCATCGGCAACCGCTTTCATAATGAAAACCAATGGCGAAATTTTAAAGCCTAATTTACGTTTTTCTGCAACAACATTCTGTGCTTTACGGAATGATTCCATATCCGTAATATCCGCTTCATCAAACTGAGTGACGTGTGGGATAGTAACCCAATTGCGATGTAGTGTCGGGCCTGAGATCTTTTGAATACGCGATAATGGTTTTTCTTCAATCTCACCAAACTTACTAAAGTCGACTTTTGGTGCCGCTAGAACTTGTAAGCCACCATTACCGGCTGCAACAGCAGTCGCAGCATTGGCTTTCGGACGTGATAGTTCATATTTAACATATGACTGCACATCTTCTTTCGTAATGCGGCCTTTACTGCCAGTGCCTTTAACCTGCGTTAAATCAACGCCAAACTCACGCGCTACACGACGTACTGATGGTGAAGCATGTACTTTACCTGTTGGTTGAATTGTAGCAGCAGATGGGTGATGTGGAACTGGTGGAGCTTTAGGCGCTGCTGGAGCTACCGGGGCCGCTACAACCGGAGTCGCTACAGGCGCTGGTGCAACCGGAGCGGCTTCCACTGGTACTGAAGCACTGCTCGTCACTTCAAGATGAACAACTAAGCTACCTTGAGACACTTTATCACCGACTTTGATATGCACTTCTTTGACAATACCTGCTTCAGGAGCAGGTACATCCATAGAAGCTTTATCCGTTTCTAAGGTAATTAGGCCATCTTCAGCTGCAACAACATCACCAGGTGCGACTAATACATCGATAACATCGACGTTTTCATCGCCACCAATATCTGGCACCGTCACTTCAATTACGCTAACAGCTGCAACTACTGGAGCAGCTGCAACAGGGGCAGTTTGAGCAACCGAGGCAACTGGAGCTGCAGATGCCACTGGTGCAGCACCGGCTACCGCCAATGTTACCACCAATGAACCTTCAGACACTTTATCACCCACAGTTAAATGCATCGCTTTGATAACACCCGCTTGCGGTGAAGGTACATCCATAGAAGCTTTATCAGTTTCAAGCGTCACAAGGCCATCTTCGACTTCAACCGTGTCACCAACAGCAACCAAGATTTCAATGACGTCGACATTCTCGTCGCCACCGATATCAGGCACAGTCACTTCAATCACTGACTCACCAACTGGTGCGGCTGCAACTGGTTCTGCAACCACTGGAGCTGGAGCTGCTTCAGCGACTGGCGCTGGTGCTGGCTCAGCTGCCGGAGCCGCAGGTGCAGCAGGTGCAGCAGCAGACGCTGCACTGATTTTCGCTAATAATGTGCCTTCAGAGATTTTGTCACCAACAGCAACACAAATCTCTGCAATAGACCCTGCAAATGGCGCAGGAATATCCATAGAAGCTTTATCACTTTCAACGGTAATAATTGAATCTTCTGCATCAACCTTGTCACCAACGGCAACACAGATTTCAATAACCTCAACCGCATCTTCACCCAAATCTGGGACTAATACATCTTTAATATCAGACATTACATTATTCCTTATGCGTAAAGTGGGTTGATTTTGTCAGCGTCAATACCTAAGTCTTTAATCGCCGTTGCTAATGCTTTTTTATCGAATTGACCTTGCTTGGATAATTCATAAAGTGCAGCAAACGTGATGTAGTTAGCATCAACTTCAAAATGACGACGTAAGTTTTCACGGCTATCAGAGCGACCAAAACCATCCGTACCTAATACGCGATATTGACCAGGGACAAATGCACGAACTTGATCAGCATACGCTTTGATATAATCGGTAGTCGCAATCGTTGGGCCATCATGACCGACGCTAGATAAGACTTTCGTGATATAAGGTACTTTTTGTTCGCCATCAGCATGTAACATGTTGTAGCGATCTGCATCAATACCATCACGGCCTAGTTCATTAAATGATGTCGCAGAGAAAACATGCGATTCAACATTGTACTTTTCAGCTAATAGTTTAGCTGCTGCACGTACTTGAACTAAAATCGTACCTGACCCTAATAAATTCACTTTAGCTTTTGCTTTACCCACAGTATCTATTTGATACAAACCACGGATAATGCCTTCTTCGCAACCTTCAGGCATTGCTGGCTGAACGTAGTTTTCGTTCATTACCGTTAAGTAATAGAAGACGTTTTCTTGTTCTTCTAACATACGACGCGTACCGTCTCGAGTAATAACTGCCACTTCGTAACCATAAGTCGGATCGTAGGATACACAGTTAGGGATCAAACCTGCTTGGACATGTGAATGACCATCTTGGTGTTGTAAACCTTCACCATTTAGCGTAGTACGACCTGCAGTACCGCCGATTAAGAAACCGCGACATTGGCTATCGCCAGCTGCCCATGCCATATCACCAACACGTTGGAAACCAAACATTGAGTAGTAGATGTAGACAGGTAACATCGGTAAATCATTGGTTGAGTACGATGTACCGGCAGCAACGAATGATGCCATTGCACCTAGCTCGTTGATACCTTCTTGTAGTACTTGACCTTTCTTGTCTTCACGATAGAAAGCAACTTGATCGGCATCTTGTGGTACGTATTTTTGACCTTGGTTGGCGTAAATACCTACTTGACGGAACAAGCCTTCCATACCAAAAGTACGGGCTTCATCAGGAATGATAGGAACAACGTTTTTACCCATTTGCTTGTCTTTTAACAATACTGTTAAGACACGAACAAAGGCCATTGTTGTAGAGATTTCACGCTCACCAGAACCTTTAAGAACCGCATCAAAAGCTTTTAGTGGCGGAGCAGGAAGATCATGTGTGCTTTTCGCTAAACGCACAGGCATATAACCATGTAATGCTTCACGTTTTTCACGCAAATACTTCATTTCAGGGCTATCTTCTTCGAATTTGTAATACGGTAAATCACCGATATCTTCGTCAGAAACAGGAATATTGAAACGATCTCGATAATGTTTAACCGATGCAATATCCATTTTCTTAACGTTATGCGCGATGTTTTTACCTTCACCCGCCGCACCCATGCCATAACCTTTAACGGTTTTAGCTAGGATAACTTGTGGACGACCGACCGTTTCTGAAGCACGTTTATATGCTGCATAAACTTTAACTGGATCATGTCCACCACGGTTTAGACGCCAAATGTCATCATCTGACATGTTCGCAACCATTTCTTTTAGTTCAGGGTATTTACCAAAGAAATGCTCACGAGTGTATTTGCCACCGTTCGCTTTGAAGTTCTGGTATTCACCATCAACTGTTTCGTTCATTAGATCTAATAATTTACCCGTTGTATCACGCGCTAATAATGGATCCCAGTAACGTCCCCAAACAACTTTAAACACTTCCCAGCCTGCGCCACGGAATGTACCTTCAAGTTCTTGGATGATTTTGCCGTTACCACGAACAGGACCGTCTAAGCGCTGTAAGTTACAGTTAATCACGAACGTCAAATTGTCTAGGCCTTCACGCGAGGCAAGACCGATAGCGCCTAATGATTCTGGCTCATCAACTTCACCATCGCCCATGAAACACCAAACACGTTGCTCTGAACAATCTTTCAAGCCACGGTTAGTTAGGTACTTTAAGAAGCGCGCTAAGTAAATAGCTTGCATTGGACCTAAGCCCATAGAGACCGTTGGGAATTGCCAAAAATCAGGCATTAATTTTGGATGCGGATAAGAAGAAATACCTTCGCCACCGACTTCTTGACGGAAATTATCTAACTGTCCCGCTGATAATCGACCTTCGATGAATGCGCGTGAATAGATACCTGGAGAGACGTGACCTTGAACGAATAAATAATCGCCACCGTCTTTGTCGTTTGGCGCACGGAAGAAATGGTTAAAACCAACATCATATAACATAGCAGAAGACGCAAATGAGGAGATGTGACCACCTAACTCAAGGTCTTTCTTCGAACCTCGTAATACCATCATCATTGCATTCCAACGGATCGCATGACGGATTTTAGTTTCAATGGTTTGATCACCTGGCATGGTCGGTTCTTGACCTGCAGGGATAGTGTTAAGATAAGCTGTAGTCGCATCATAGGGCAAATGTGCACCGCTGCGACGTGCTTTCTCAATCATACTCTCTAATAAATAGTGAGCACGTTCTACTCCTTCCGCTTCAAGTACTGACTCTAATGAATCAATCCACTCTTGCGTTTCGATAGGATCGTGATCAACATGCTTGTTATCAGTCATGTGGTTTCCTTTTTATACTATGCCCAAGTTGCAATAATTGCTTAACTTGGATTGGTTTCAATACGCCGTAACACTCGCTGAATACGAGAGTCACGTTGATTAATGTTCAACAACGTTTCTTCAATAAAGGCAAGATGCGCATTGCTTGCTTGTCTTGCTTTTTGTGGGTTTTGTTGCACGATGGCTGCCACTATACTAACGCGTTGTTGAGCGATTTCGCTGCATGCTTCAGGATTGACTGCCAACATTTGTAAATTGCGTTGGATGTTGTCAATCAGCATGGTTTTCATACTGCGCATAACATGTTGTAACACCATGTTATGTGATGCTTTGGCCATGATGAGATAAAACTCACCTAATACATTGGCTTCTTTCTCTTTATCTTCCGTCGGCTCTATTTCGTCCAAACCCGCAAGTGCAGATTGTAAATGTTGATAGTCTTCAGGCTGTCCACGTAATGCGGAGTAAAATGCCGCCATACCTTCAAGCGCATGGCGAAATTCAAGTAAATCAAATTGTGTTTCTGGGCGTTGAGAAATGAGTGCCAATAATGGCTCGGTCATATTTGAATTAATGCGCAGGCTAACATACGTTCCGCCGCCTTGCTTACGTTGAACGAGCCCTTTGGCTTGTAAATTTTGGATTGCTTCACGTAAAGAAGGACGAGAGACATTAAATTCTAAGGACAACACGCGTTCTGCAGGTAGCTTTTCACCCGCAACAAAACTCCCGTCCAAAATCTTGGCTTCGAGTCGCTCGGTGATCACATCTGATAGTTTTTGCTGTTTTATCCCTGACATATTCTTCTTTTTTCACATCATAAACAAAAATTAATGTTAACAGAAATTAACGTTATTTTGCAATTGGTAATACCAATTTACCAAAAATTTTATTAAGTTTATCTGATATGAAATGTAAGAACAAGCCCGCTGTTGTTTTTTTAAGCAATGTTATTAATTTTATTTATGTGGTTTATAACAAAAATATTAATTAAGCGGAGCGAGGTTCGCCCAGATAAGGCATCTAGGGCGTAAACAATAAAAAACAAAATCGATGAGACGATTAAGGGAGCAATCCTGATAAGGTTAAAACAGCAACAACCGAGAGTATAAATAGCACATTTCGCTTCGCTAACTGGACTAACGTTGTGGGTTCTGTCGTAATATCATCATCTGCACAGATAACATCTTCGGCTGCCGTCGCCACTTCGGCTAAGACCAGTTTGGCATGCTTGGAGGTATCAAATAACAAGCTGATCCATTTGGGTAAGGCACGTGAAAAATGCCCCACTAATAAAAAGCCAAATGCCGTAATTCGTATTGGTACCCAATCAATAATATGCAAGACTTTGGCTAATGCGGGTTGTGCTTGCAATGCATTGGCTTGGCTATAACCATGTAATGCGCGTAAACAACCATAAGCAATCACGCCAAAAACGCCCAAGACAACAAACATGATCATAGGCGCGGCGTAACGTTGGTAGTTGAGCCATATCAGATGCTGGCCGAATGAGCGCGGTTCATAACTGGCCAAACCTAGCTGTTGGGTGTACATATCACAGGCTTGAATATCGCCTCGATTAGCGGCTTGTAAATAACACTTATACGTATTACGTAATTCAGGGCAACCCACAGCCATGAATAATACAAACAAGGTTGCGACAAAATCAATGAATCCGCTATTAAGCATCATTAATGCCACCGCAAATAATCCACCAGGCAATAACCACAGTAGCCACATTACTGATGTAGTCGTAGTGGTGTTAAGATAATGCTTGCTTTCTAACCAACTGATATATCGATCAAGATAGAAATTGCCATGACAATTATCAGGTTTACTGATCAACCTTTCTGCAAGCAAAGCTAGAAGTAAATAAATTAATGTCATGCGGTGAGTCCTTTATTATTATTCGAATGCTCTTTTGGATTGCTTCGCGTAAAACTAAGTGAATGACGAAAACGCGGCCAGTCAAACGCAATACCAGGATCGGTTTTACGTCCTGGAGCTATGTCATTATGCCCCACAATGCGACCAATTGTAATCTTTGGAAATTGTCCAAGAATAAACTGCGATATCCCTGTTAAAGCGGAGTATTGTGCGTTGGTATACTCCAAGGTATCCGTGCCTTCTAATTCAATCCCAATACTATAATCATTACACCCACTACGACCTTGAAATGAAGAGACCCCAGCATGCCATGCACGTTGTGCAAAGTCGACATACTGGATCACCGTACCATCACGCTTGATGCAAGCATGGGCAGATACGGTTAGTCCTTCTAGCTCACTAAAAGATGGATGTTCGCAACTCGCTAAGGTGCCAGCAAAAAGCTGACTAATGTAATTTCCACCAAAATACCCCGCAGGTAACGAAATATTATGAATCACTAATAGAGAGATGTCTCCAGCATCGCCACTTGGTCGTGGATTAAAATGTTCACACGGATGAAGCTGTGCTTGGGGATAGAGAATAGCCAAAACGTTTACCTATGATATAGTTATTGAACGTACAATAAATCAAGGATTTGCAAATGGCAACAGCACCGGATAGCCCGCAGGCTCATCCATATGGTAAATGGATGGTTATTGCAGCATGGATAAGTGTAATTGGCCTGTTAGTGATTGTTTTTGATGGAGTTTTAGAAAATCAATATAACCCTAATCAGCATATTAATTATGCGACTACGCGTGCGGGTACGACAATCACCCTTGATCAAAACCGCCAAGGGCATTATGTATTATCTGGCCAGATCAATCGTGTTCCGGTGACATTCTTATTAGATACAGGCGCAACCAGTGTGTCAATCCCAGCGCAAGTTGCACAAAAGATTAATCTACCTATTGGTCAGCAATATCCTGTACAAACAGCCAACGGTTCAGTTTTTGTGACTGATACCTTGTTAGATTCGTTAACCTTAGGTCCGATAGAACTACAAAACATTCGCGCCAACATCAATCCAGGAATGCAATCAGATAAAATTTTATTAGGTATGAATGTCTTAAAAGATTTAGAATTGCTTCAACAAAATAATCAACTAACCATAAAAGTACCTACCCTATGAGTAATATTGACCCATCTTCGCCACTAGCGAGTAGCCATTGCCCACAACATCTCGCTAGCGATACCCTCATCCCAATGAGTATTATCCAACAAGATGTCGAACAGGCATTAGCCGAAGATCTCGGTGTCTTATCACATCAACAAAGTGAAATAATAAGTGAAATAGCGAGTAATGACATTACTGCGCAACTTATTCCTGCGGATACGATTGTCACAGCAAATATTATTTGTCGTGATGATGCAGTCATCAGTGGTATCGCATGGGCAGAATATGCCTTTAAAGCGTGTGATCCCACCTTACAAATACAATGGCAGGTTAAAGATGGCAGCACCATATCGCCTGACACCTTATTAGTTACCATCACCGGCAGTGCTCGTGCTATTTTAACCGCTGAACGAGTGGCATTAAATTTTCTGCAAACACTCAGTGCCACCGCAACCGTCACCAAATCCTACGTGCGCATGCTCGAAGGCTCGGGCATCACATTATTAGATACCCGCAAAACACTACCCAAATTACGTTTTGCCCAAAAGTACGCAGTACAATGTGGTCGCGGTAAAAATCACCGCATCGGTTTGTATGATGCGTTCTTGATTAAAGAAAACCACATCTTTGCATGTGGCGGAATCGCTAATGCCGTCGCACAAGCCAAAGTTATCGCAGCGGATACCTTAATTGAAGTTGAAGTTGAAAACTTAGCCGAATTAGAACAAGCCATCAATGCGGGTGCAGATGTGATTATGCTCGATAACTTTTCGACAAAACAGATCCATCAGGCAGTAGCCATTAACGCAGGAAAAAGTAAACTTGAAGTGTCTGGAAACATTACTGATGCAAGAATTGCAGAGTTAAAAGATACAGGAGTCGACTTTATTTCAAGTGGTGCATTAACTAAAAACATTCACGCTATCGATTTATCACTGAGAATAATTGATTAAAAACAACCGCCTATGTCAAAGGGTGCAATCCACTAGACATAGGTATAATCCTGCATACTTCGCAAACCCTCTTTTCTCCATATACTTAGCATCAAGTAATGAATACAGCATCACCTAAACGGATTTAACCTAACTAGTGTTAATTTAAATATGCGTATATCGCGGAGAAATAATATGAAAACATTTACAACTCGTAACAACCAAGGTTTTACTTTAATTGAACTCATGATCGTTGTCGCCATTATCGGAATTTTAGCGGCTATTGCATTACCGGCATATCAAAACTATACCCAGAAAGCCAAGTTCACAGAAATCACTAATGCTTCAGCCGCAGCTAAATCAGCAGTCGAAGTCTGTGCGCAAGTCACCGGTGCTTTAACGACGTGTGATGGTGGTGCGGCGGGTAT
>DBBN01000021.1:20638-93228 GCA_002292215.1 Glaciecola sp. UBA983
TGTGTCCCTGCAACTTTATGTTAAGTTTTAGACTGTAATTAAATGTGTTGAAAATAGCCCAGTCATCTGGGCTTTTTTTACGGTTAAGTTTATCACTCTGCCAGATTAATCCTAATCATCCGTTGCAGATTACTAATCCTATTATTGTTGTTTTACCCGAGGTGTACGAAATGTCAGATTCAATCAATGTATTTACTTGGCAAGGAGCGAACCGTAGAGGTCATTCCGTCAAAGGGGAAATTTCAGCGAAATCACTGACCGAAGCCAAACATTTATTGCGTCGACAGGGAATTTCTGCTCAAAAAGTAAAAAAACAACAAACATCATTACTTGGTCGTAAAAAAGATAAGGTCACCGCTGCAGACATTGCCATTATCACGCGGCAAATTGCCACTATGCTAGGAGCGGGTGTCAGTGTGTTACAAACATTAGATATGATTGCCACGGGTCATTCAAAACAATCAGCACGAACTATCCTTGGGGATGTAGCCAACGAGGTTAAATCCGGTAATCCCGTTTCCTATTCGTTGCGCAAGCACCCTGACCATTTTGACGAATTGTATTGTGATCTAGTAGATACAGGCGAGCAGTCCGGTGCACTTGAGACTATCTTTGAACGTGTCGCGGTGTACAAAGAAAAAGCTGAAGCACTGAAATCGAAAATTAAAAAAGCGATGTTCTACCCGATTGCTGTTGTCGTAGTAGCGTTTATTGTGACCCTAATCTTATTGATCTTTGTGGTACCACAATTTAAAGCAATATTTAGTAGTTTTGGCGCTGAGCTACCGGTTTTTACACAAATGGTGTTAAATCTTTCAGAGTTTATTCAGTATTATGGCGTTTTTATTGGTGTGGGTATTGCCGCTGCGGGATGGCTCTTTGTCAAAGCACATAAACAATCACTCGCATTGCGTGATCGTGTCGATACCCAACAATTAAAGATCCCAGTCATTGGACCGATTTTACAAAAAGCAGCCATAGCACGCTTTACTCGTACCCTCGCGACGACTTTTGCTGCCGGCGTTCCATTAATAAGTGCACTCGATTCAGCTGCCAATGCATCAGGTAACGCCGTATATCGTGATGCCATTCGTTTTATCAGAAAAGAAGTCGCCTCAGGGATGCAGATGTATGTGGCGATGCGCGCCACCAACGTATTCCCTGACATGGTAGTACAAATGATTGCGATTGGTGAAGAATCTGGCGCCATCGATGAAATGCTTTCTAAAATTGCTACAATATATGAAGCAGAGGTCGATGACATGGTAGACGGATTAACTAGTTTACTTGAACCGATGATTATGGCTGTGCTCGGTGTCGTCATTGGAGGACTAATTATCGCGATGTATTTACCGATTTTCCAAATGGGGAATGTTGTGTGATAGACTCCAAAGTAGATTATTTTCATGGACAATAACGATGTTTGACCTAGCTGTAATAATGGATATTTTCGCAAGCTTGCCGGTTGTGTTTTATCTGTGTGTGTTTGTCTTTTGTATTCTCGTTGGAAGTTTTTTAAATGTCGTGATATATCGCTTACCCGTCATGATGCTGCGTGATTGGCAACAACAAACATTGGATTATTATGGCGACGAGTTACCGAAAGCCTTCATCAAAAAATACCAACCCAAGGGCCGTTTTGACCTAATCAAACCGGATTCAACCTGCCCGAAATGCCAGCATAAAATTCGCGCTTGGGAAAATATTCCAATATTCAGCTACCTATTTTTGCGAGGGCGCTGCAGTCAGTGCTCAACCCACATCAGTATCCGCTATCCGTTAATTGAATTAGCTACAGGGTTAATCGGTTTGTGGGCCGCCTTACATTTTGGCGTCACGCTGCAAACGTTAGTGTTGATCTTCGCTAGCTTTTTATTAATCAGCATGATTATGATTGATATTGATCATATGCTGTTACCTGATGACTTGACATTAGGTCTCTTATGGCTAGGATTAATAGCCGCCATGAATAATGTTTTTGTGACGCTTCCGGATGCTTTGTTGGGTGTTGTTTTTGGCTATGGGATATTGTGGGCTATTTATTGGGGTTTCAAGCTGTTAACCGGCAAAGAGGGCATGGGTTATGGTGATTTCAAACTACTCGCAGCACTGGGTGCCTTCGTTGGCTGGCAACATTTATTAATCATTATATTACTTTCTTCAGTCGTCGGGCTAGTGCTTGGACTACTGCTACCGACTATCAGTAAGCACTCAAACGGCATTCAGTCTTCTCAAACCACCCAAGCAAATAAAGACATCGTGTCACATGCCGGGGATATGCCAAATAAAGCACTACCCTTTGGTCCATTTTTAGGGATCGCGGGATGGTTAACGATTCTGTATGGCGATATGATCCAATCTTATTACTTAACGTGGGTATTAAGCTGATGAGTGGAATAATCATAGGCTTAACGGGTGGTATTGGCTGCGGCAAAAGTACGATTAGTGATGAATTTGCTCGCTTAGGTATCACCATTGTCGATGCAGATATTATTGCCCGCGAAGTAGTCGCGCCAAATAGCCCAGGTCTATCAGCAATAATCACTCGTTTTGGCCACGACATAATAGCGGCAGATGGCAGTTTAGACCGTGCTAAACTGCGAAAGATAATCTTTGCAGAACCGACACAGACACAGTGGCTAAACGCACTATTACATCCGTTAATTCGCACCGAAATTGAACGTCAACTCAAAGCTTCACAATCCCACTATACGATTTTATCCGTGCCATTATTGCTTGAAAACAACCTAGATGAATTGTGTGATAGAATATTAGTTGTCGATGTAAATGAAGCGACTCAACTCGAGCGTGTTAGTAGCCGAGACAATAGTGACATTGCCACGATAAACGCCATTATTGCAGCCCAAATTGATCGCCCTAGCCGACTGGACAAAGCTGATGATATTATTGATAATTCAGGAAGTATTCCTCAAAGCTTGATTCAAGTAAGAAAATTACATCATTTTTATACAAAATTGACAAAAAATGTCGGAAAATCAAAAATTACGCTTGAAAATTAACTGGATTTATACAATATTGCATACTACGATATTAGGAGTAACACATGACGCCAGTAGTTTATGAATTTCCACTCAATGAAAAAGTGAGAAATTACTTGCGCGTTGAACACCTTTTTACGGCACTAAGCCAGCCAGATAAAATCTGCGAACAACATACTGAAATCCAATTTTTCCGTGATTATTTTAACTTGCTAGAACTAATCGAACGCATCGATTTACGAACTGAATTGTTACGTGATTTAGCGAGTTACAAAAGCGCCTTAACAGCATGGATGACTCATCCACATATCGATGTAAAACTTATCGAAGGTCAACTTGAAATCGTTGATACCATCGTCATGAAACTTAAAGATTCCAAGCGTGTTGGCCAAGAATTAAAATCTGACAGATTCTTGACCGCCATACGACAACGTTTTTCAATACCGGGTGCGACTTGTAGTTTTGATTTACCCAAATTACATTTTTGGCTTTTTTTAGACAAAGACACCAAACAATTAAACTTCAATCAATGGCTAGCACCATTAGCAGTGTTAAAAGATGCCGTTGCAACCACAATGCAATTTATTCGTGGGCGTAGTGAATTGAATGAAATATCGGTTCCAAATGGTTTTTATCAAGGTATTGCTGATAATAAAGTCGAACTTATACGGGTAGAAACAGCAAAAAACACACAGTTTTATCCTACACTCAGTGGTAACAAATACCGTTATGCCGTACGTTTTATGAAATTTACACAACAAGATAATGACAGTGCAACTGTCGATGAAGCAGTGACTTTTTTAATGGCGAGTTGTTAAATGGAAGTTGCATGCCCAAATTGTAAAGCAACCGTAGTCTGGAGCGCAGCCTCTGAACATCGTCCCTTTTGTTCGAAACAATGCCAACTTATTGATTTAGGTGAGTGGGCTGATGAAGTAAAAGCTATCCCGTGTGGTGCAAATAGCAATACTCAGCCATCTGAATTACCTGACATAGAAGATATAGAAGCACTTCTCGCGCAACAATCTGACTCATTTTTTAAATAAGCGACACACTTATGTCATCAATTAAATCCATCGCTATTATCGGTGGCACACACGGTAACGAACTTACCGGTGTGCATATCATACAATCACTTAAAAAAAGACACGAAAATCCAGTTTTTGATACCTTTAACTTTACATATGTCATTGCCAACCCCACTGCTGTTGAACAGAATACCCGCTTTATTGATGTCGACTTAAATCGGCAATTTAGTGTAGAAAATTTGGCATCTTTAGATACTACGTTAGTTGAGCTAAACATTGCTAAGCTGCTCAATCAACAATTCGGCCCTAAGCAAGATTCGAAAACTGATTTAGTCATCGATATTCATAATACTACATCAGCGATGGGGGCTACACTGATCCTTCTCGAAGATTCACCTTTCTACCGTAACATGGGCGGGTATTTAAAGGCTCATATGCCTAGTGCAAATATACTATTAGAGGATGAGATCGCTTATCTAGAGCACCCTTATCTATGTACGATTGGTCAGCATGGGATAATGCTCGAATTAGGCGCTCAACCTCAAGGCGTATCACGGATGGATATCTTGTTAGCATGTGAAGAGATGCTAGATCACATTTTGACCTATTGTGATTTATATAATCAAAATACGCTGCCAGAGATCCCAGAATTTACTGCATATCGATTGCTTGATGTGGTCAAATTTCCACTCGATGAAGCAAATGAAGTAGCAGGATTGGTTCATGAAAACATGCTAGATCGTGATTATGAGAGAGTCAAAATCGGCGATCCCATTTTTAGAATGTTTGATGGTACTGAAGTGTTATTGACTGGTGAGCAAGCTATATATCCGCATTTCATCAATGAAGCGGCATATAAAAACAGCAAAGTCGCCTTTGCTACTGCACTTAAATTTAAGTGGTAAACTGGGTTAACAACTTATCAATGATAGGTTGGTTTGCAGCTGGAAAATCTAACGTTACGATTTGCGTCAATGCAAACCATTGACCTAACTGCCCTTCTTTACCATGAGGTGTGCCAGTGAAATCAGTCACCACATGTATATCTAACCAAACTTGCTTATCCCCATAATCATGACGAATATCCATGAAGTGGTCGCTAGTATTGACGGTTATGCCTATTTCTTCGTTTAGCTCACGTTGCAAGGCTAAAAAAGTAGATTCATCTCTTTCTACCTTACCGCCAGGGAACTCCCATTTACCACCTTGGTGGACATCGGTAGCTCGACGCGTCAAGTATACTTGCTGAGGCTGGGCTGACTTAAGTGGAGAGTCAAGGATCACACCAACCGCAACATGAATGTGTTTTACCGGCATAATATTAACTATAGTTTACCGTGACACTGCTTGTATTTTTTACCAGAACCACAGGGACATGCATCATTACGCCCTACTTTAGGACCTTGACGATGGCCAATCTGAACTGAGCTTTGTGGCTCTTCATGATTGGTGACAGTGGGTTGTGAAGCTGCTTCTTGACGCTGACGTTCAACTTCTTCAACATCTGATTCCGCTTTTACTTGTACTTTACTTAATAAGCTAATGACTTCAATCTTTAGGTTTTCGAGCATATCTGAAAACAACTCAAATGATTCACGCTTATATTCTTGTTTCGGATTTTTTTGTGCGTAGCCACGTAAATGAATACCTTGGCGTAAATAATCCATCGCAGCAAGGTGTTCTTTCCAATGGTTATCCAAGGATTGTAACATCACGGCTTTCTCAAATTGGCGGATGACATCTTCACCGACAACATCCACTTTTGCTTGATAAGCATCGTTAATCGCGGTGTGAATTTTTTCACGTAATTTTTCTTCAAATAACTTGTCGTCTTCATCTAGCCATTGTTGTAATGGTAACTCAACGTGGTAATCGCCTTTTAAACGATCCTCAAGACTCGCAACATCCCACATTTCTTCAAGAGATTGTGGTGGAATATACTGACTGATTACATCATCAATGACATCAGAACGGATAGCTGAGATCGTTTCACCAATGTCACCTTCATCTAACAATTCATTACGCTGCTCATAAATGACTTTACGTTGGTCATTGGCCACATCATCATATTCTAGTAGTTGCTTACGGATATCGAAGTTACGACCTTCCACTTTACGTTGAGCATTCTCTATGGCGCGAGTCACCCAAGGATGTTCAATCGCCTCGCCTTTTTCCATGCCTAAACGCTTCATCATATTACCCATTTTTTCAGAAGCAAAGATCCGCATCAGTGCGTCATCAAGGGATAAGTAAAAGCGTGAAGAGCCGGCATCGCCTTGACGCCCAGAACGCCCACGTAACTGATTATCAATACGACGTGATTCATGACGTTCAGTACCGATAATATGTAAACCACCAGACTCTAGCACAGCATCATGACGTTCTCTCCATGCTGCTGTGATCTTTTCACGTTGAGCAGGATCAGTAACATCAGTTAATTCAACTTGTAAATTACCACCCAGTACAATATCAGTTCCACGACCAGCCATGTTTGTCGCGATAGTAACTGCGCCAGGCATACCAGCTTGTGCAACGATATCCGCTTCTTGTTCATGGAATTTGGCATTCAGTACTTTGTGCTTGATTTTTTGTTTTTTCAATACGCCAGATAGTAATTCTGAATTTTCAATTGATACAGTACCCACTAGTACTGGCTGTCCACTAGCCACACAGCTTAAAATATCTTGGACAATCGCATCGTATTTTTCTTCGACTGTCATATAAATTAGATCAGGCATATCTTTTCTGACCATGCTACGATTCGTCGGAACGACGACGGTTTCAAGACCGTAGATATGTTGAAATTCAAAAGCTTCGGTATCAGCCGTACCTGTCATCCCACCTAATTTTTCATACAAACGGAAATAGTTTTGGAAGGTAATAGACGCCATCGTTTGGTTTTCATTTTGAATATTAACGCCTTCTTTCGCTTCAACAGCTTGGTGCAAACCTTCAGACCAACGACGTCCTTCCATGGTACGCCCGGTATGTTCATCAACGATAACGATTTCATCGTCTTTAACGATATAATCAACGTCTTTGGTAAATAATTTATGTGCTTTTAATGCCGAGTTGACATGCTGTAATAAGGCAATATTTGCAGAGGAAAATAAAGATTGTTCCGCGCCTAATATACCGGCTTCCAACAATAATTCTTCTACGTAGATTTGACCTTTCTCCGTTAAGTAGACCTGCTTGCCTTTTTCATCTATCGTAAAATGGCCATCACCTTCAATGCCCTCTTCATCTTCTTTTTCTTGTTGATGTAGTTTAGGCACCAATGAATTGATTTTCTTGTACATTGCAGAGCTATCTTCGGCAGCACCTGAAATAATCAATGGTGTTCTTGCTTCATCGATTAGGATCGAATCAACTTCATCGATAACGGCATAATGCAGTTCACGTTGCACCCTATCATTCGGGCTAAATGCCATATTATCGCGCAAATAATCAAAACCGAATTCGTTGTTGGTACCATAGGTAATATCACAAGCATACGCGGCACGTTTTTCTTCATGTCCTAAACCTGGAATATTACAGCCTACGCTCAGTCCTAGAAATGAGAATAAATCTCTACTCCAATCGGCATCACGTTTTGCTAAGTAATCATTTACCGTAATAACATGCACACCACGACCGGTAATGGCATTGAGATACGTCGCTAAGGTCGAGGTTAATGTTTTACCTTCACCGGTACGCATCTCAGCAATTTTTCCCTGATGTAACACGGTTGCACCGGTTAACTGCACATCAAAAGGACGCATACCATATACACGCACACTCGCTTCACGAACAACTGCAAACGCTTCTTGTAACAATGAATCAAGTGTCGCACCAGCTTCAATTTTAGCTTTAAACTCAGCTGTTTTAGCTTGCAGTTCAGAGTCAGATAATGCTTGGAGAGATTCTTCAAACGCATTTATTTGCTGATTCGCTTTATTAATTTTTTTTAGAAGGCGATCGTTGCGACTACCGAAAACTTTGCGTGCAATTGATGTGAACATGGGTTAATTAATTCCGTTGATTATTGACGATAGACATATGGCAACGGGTCTATCTGTGTACCGTTCTTGATAATTTCATAATGAACATGAGCGCCCGTTGAGCGACCCGTATTCCCGATTAGTGCGATTTCTTGGCCTTTAATTACAACTTCACCGACACTTACTGTTAGTTCTTTATTGTGACCATAACGTGTTACTAAGCCATTACCATGGTCAATTTCGATTAAATTACCGTAGCCATAACGCTCACCAGACCAGGTGACAATTCCAGCCGCAGTAGCGATAACTTCATCGCCTTCTGTACCAGCAAAATCAATGCCTTTGTGCATTGCAGGATTTTGCGTAAAAGGATCATCACGCATGCCATAGTAAGAGGATAACCAACCTTTATTAATTGGTCTTCCAGCAACATATTGCTCTTCATCTATATGGGTGTGGTTGAGGATTTTTTCAAGGGCATCAAGCTGGTTTATCTGTTGTACCAACTTGTCATTTAAATTCGTTAACTTCGATTGTATATTTAGCGATTGCTCAGGTATCGCGATGATATTGTTCGGCTCAACTTGGCCATCAGAAAAGTTAAGCTGTTGATTTGTATTTTTGGCTAATTGAACTTGTTGCATGCTCAGCAACATTAATTTATGTTCTAACTTGGCTAACTCATTTACCAATGATTGGACTTCGAGCTGACTATCCTGTTGCAGTGTAAAGACAATTTCTTGTTGTGCTAATAAGCCTTGCTTAACTAATTGTACACGTTGAATGTTTTCATCAACGGAATGAGTGGAACGACTAGAAATCAAAACCAAAACCGTAGTTAGTACTAACATACTTAGCCATTTTCGCACATCTATCGTGCGTTCAACACGCTTTGAATGATGGGTATAGGTAAATGTTAATTTCATCTTAGTCTGAACTATTCCACTAAAAATAAAAAGGTGCTAGATAATAAACTAAATTACACCATTAAAAAACAAAAAAGCCCTTTTCGAAACATATCGTAAAGGGCTTGCTATCAAATATTGACTTAGGTCAGTGCCATTACTGGACTTATATATTGAATGGGTGCGCTACTCTCGTCATCATATGTAACATATTCCCACGCATCCGATTGGTCTAACACGGCATTAAGCAACTTATTATTTAAACCATGTCCTGTTTTATACGCTTTTAGTAAGCCTATAATACTGTGGCCGCCAAGATATAAATCACCCACTGCATCAAGCACTTTATGTTTGAGAAATTCATCTTCATAACGTAACCCTTCAGGGTTTAACACTCGATACTCATCTAAGGCAACCGCATTATTCATGCTGCCACCTAAGGCAAGATCCATTGAATTCATCATTTCTAAATCACGCATAAAACCGAAAGTTCGTGCACGAGAAACATGGTCAATATACGAATCAGAACTAAAATCTAATACCATTCTTTGTCGCGTTTGGCTAATTACTGGGTGATCAAAATCAATCGCAAAATCCACTTTAAAACCGTTAAACGGGCTTAACTCTGCCCATTTATCGCCATCTTCGACCCGGACTGTCTTAATGAGTTTTAAAAATTGTTTTGGCGCGTTGAGCTCTTCGATCCCCGCAGATTGTAACAAGAACACAAATGGGCTGGCACTGCCATCCATAATAGGTAATTCATGTGAATTGACTTCAACAATAATATTGTCAATACCTAAGCCTGCAAGTGCTGAAGCAAGGTGCTCAACAGTATGCACAGTCACACCATTATCATTACTAATACAGGTACACAACACAGTATCTTTCACGGCATTAGCCCGTGAAGGAATATCAACATGTGGGATTAAATCCACACGTCGAAATATGATCCCCGTATTAGCAGGAGCAGGGCGAAGTGTCATCGTGACTTTTTCGCCTTTGTGCAAGCCAATACCGGTCTCTTGTACTGAATGTTTGATGGTACGTTGTCTGATCATTGTTGTGCCTTGAAAAACTTGTGACATATTATATGGTCTTACCAGTTGGTCGTCAAGTTTTGCCTCAATACTTAGTCCGCTTGTTTACGTAAAAACGTTGGAATATCAATGTATTCCAAATCTGCCATATCATCGTCTAAGTGTTTAGTTGCCGTCATCGCGCTTTGCGAACCGCCAGCACTTGAGCCTGCACTAGTGCTTCCTGAACTGACAGCAGAAGTCATTCGAGGGGCATCTGTTTTAACTAATGAAATATCAGGCTTGTCTGTACCGATACCGGTAGCAACAACCGTCACACGAATTTCGTCAGCCATATTCATATCTATAACGGTACCGACAACAACGGTTGCATTTTCAGATGCAAACGCACGAACAGCATTACCGACTGTCTCATATTCATCAATCGCAAAATCAGGACCAGCAGTAATATTAACCAAAATACCGCGCGCACCAGATAAATCGATGTCTTCAAGTAACGGACATGCAATGGCTTGTTCGGCAGCTTCTTCTGCGCGATCTTCGCCTTTGCCAATACCCGTACCCATCATCGCAGTACCCATCTCTGACATCACGGTTTTAACATCCGCGAAATCCACGTTAATCAAACCTGGATTAGTAATTAATTCTGCAATACCACGTACCGAACCCAACAACACATCGTTAGCCGCTTCAAACGCTTTTAATAACGGCGTACCTTTACCAAGTACTTTCAATAATTTGTCATTCGGGATCGTAATCAAAGAATCAACATGCTTAGCTAGCTCATCAATACCTTGACTGGCATACGAAAGACGCTTTTTACCTTCAAAACCAAATGGACGCGTCACGACCGCAACACTTAATACACCCATTTCGCGAGCAATTTTAGCAACTTCAGGTGCAGCGCCGGTACCAGTACCGCCCCCCATGCCCGCCGTAATAAAGATCATGTCCGCACCGTCAATAGCTTGACGGATAGTTTCACGATCTTCATGTGCCGCTTCACGACCAACATTTGGATCAGCGCCTGCACCTAATCCTTTTGTTACCGTGTTGCCAATCTGTAATACAGTATCAGCTTGAGATTTCTTTAATACCTGTGCATCTGTGTTGATTGTTATAAATTCAACACCTTCGATTTTGTTCGCAACCATGTGTTCGATGGCATTACCGCCACCGCCACCAACGCCAATTACTTTAATTACAGCTTCCGAACTATTGTCATCCATTAATTCAAACATATTTGTTCTCCGGTTATGCTTGTTATTATACAGGTTAATATTTTAAAATTCGCCTTTAAACCATGCTTTTATGCGACTTAATACGCTTTCAGTGGGTATTTTTTGCGCTATTTGTTGTTCTTCCATCGATTGACGACCATATTGTAATAATCCGACCGCTACTGCAAAACTCGGATCATTGACATAATCGCTCAATCCCTTTATTTTATTTGGGGTACCAACACGCACGGGCATTTGAAAAATTTCTTCTGCAAATTCGACCGCACCTTCCATTTTTACTGTGCCACCGGTTAATACTATCCCTGCAGCAATTTGCTCTTCTAACCCACTTGATTTAATCTCTTCGTGGATTAATTCAAACAATTCTTGATAGCGAGGTTCGATCACCTCTGCGAGTGTATGACGCGACATCGTTCGCGCTGGACGCCCACCAACACTCGGAACATTAATGGTATCTTCCATACTCACCATGTCTTTCAACGCACAGGCGTGACGCACTTTCAATGCCTCAGCATTATTAACAGGCGTTCTAAATATTTTAGCGATGTCACCCGTAATTTGATTGCCCGCGACAGGAATAACCGCTGAATGACGAATAGCACCATTAGAGTATATTACTAAATCAATAGTTCCGGCGCCAATATCGACGACGCAAACACCCAGCTCTCGTTCGTCGTCAGTTAACACTGAATAACTTGCTGCTAGTGCCGAGAACACCATAGTATCGACGGTAATGTCTGCTCGATCAGTACACTTAATGAAATTTTTAGCCATATCTTCAGCACAAGTAATGATATGAATATTGGCATTCATACGTACACCAGACATCCCAATTGGGTTTTTAACACCTTCTTGGACATCGACTGAGTATTCTTGTGGCAACACATGTAACATCCGACGTTCCGCAGGGATAGCGACCGAGCGAGCCGTATGAATAACATTATCAATATCTTCTTGCTCTACTTCAGGATGATTAATCGCCACCATTCCAGTTTCATTTTGACATTGAACGTGTCGACCCGTAATAGCCATTAATACCGAAGTAGCTTTGTGATTTGCCATTAATTCCATTTCATTAATTGCACGTTGAATCGATTGAGTAACCAGATTTAAATCATTTACTCCACCTTTATCCATTCCTTTTGCAGAATAAGTGCCAACTCCAACAATACTTACATAATCATTTTCGAGCATTTCTCCCACAACGGCTTTAATTTTATTTGTACCAATATCTAATCCGACGACCAGATTGGTATTGTCTATTTTAGCCATGGAGTTATTCCTATAAATTGGTCTGTTAAATTCATCCAGTTATACCTTCCAGCCGACTGCGGCACCTGTATCGTAACGTAAATCAACGTAATTAATGGCACGTGAATCTTGTTGCAATAATGGATATAAATTAATAAAACGTTGTAATCGATTAATAAACTCTTGGCGACCCAAATTAAGTTTAATACCATTATTTAATTGTACTTGCCAAGCAAATCGTTCGCTTAAAACTAAATTATCTACGGTTAACGTGCCCGTTGATAAAATCATTTGCATCGCTTTATAGCCTGAAAGTG
Source organism: Glaciecola sp. UBA983 (assembly GCA_002292215.1). GTDB lineage: Bacteria > Pseudomonadota > Gammaproteobacteria > Enterobacterales > Alteromonadaceae > Opacimonas. The sequence goes on from DBBN01000021.1 coordinate 33,403, forward strand.
CTGTTTTTTCGGCACCATTAGGACCAAATAGTGTCGGTAATTTGTCGTTTTGAATATCACCAGCAAATGGCACTCCTTCGGAATTTAATAATAAATCATCATTCCAAATAGCAACTGGCGTTTGCTCCACTAAATAAACTTGTATCGTATTAGGCCATTTTTTGCGAACCGACGCTTGATGTACCCACGGATGTTTTAGCACAGCAGTATGGATTTCATTGATATCCGCCGAAAAAAAGCTACCTTGCACATCTTTAGATATCAATCGTGAAATATCTCGATCTTGAATATATTGATACGAACCACTAATTTCGATATGACTAATTGGGACTTGCTGCTCATCATGCATCCATTGCGTTAAATTGATTGCAGCCCAAACTAGTCCAATACATACACAGATTAAAAAACTCAAACCCCAGATTTTTTCCCGATTAATATGCTCAATCTCAGTCATCATTTCCTTCCTTGGATCTACCTACAAAGTGTTCGTTACCTATAGTGTTATCGATAACACTTTTACCAAATGCATCAACTAGAATTAATTTAACCAATTCAGCAAAAGAATACCCTGCCTGTAACGCCGCTTTCGGGACTAAGCTTTTTTGTGTCATGCCTGGCACAGTGTTTACTTCTAATAGGATAAAATCGCCCGAGGCTGAATCACGCATTAAATCTACTCGCCCCCACCCTTTACAAGAAACGGCATTGAATGCATGCAGACTTAATTCACCGATTGCGGTTTCCTGTTCAGAAGTCAAATCACTCGGGCAATGGTATTGAGTTGAATCTGAATGATATTTAGCATCATAATCATAAAAAGTGTTTGGCGTCACCATAGATATACTTGGTAGTGCCTGACCCGCTAAAATACTCACTGTATATTCTGAGCCGTCAATAAACTGTTCAACTAAGACGCGCTCATCAAAGGTTAATGCCTCTGTGATGGCGGCGACTAGCTCTGTACTTGTTGTCGTTTTTGCCATGCCAATACTAGATCCCTCATGGCTTGGCTTAACCATCAACGTTGTGCCGATGGTGGTCATCACATCTTGAGCTTGCGCATCCGTAATGGGTTGATCAATTTCTATATATTTAGCCGTTGGCAAGCCTAATGCTTGCCATACATGCTTGGTATGTAATTTATCCATTGCAATTGCAGAGCCTAATACACCGGTACCAGTATAAGGGAGCCCCATCCATTCCAGTGCGCCTTGTACAGTTCCATCCTCGCCTCCGCGACCATGTAACATGATCATCACATGCGTCACATTTTCATCATGCAAATCACTTAAAGGTCGATATTTAGGATCAAATTTGATTACCGCTAAACCTAGCTCAACTATGGCTTGATAAACGGCATCTCCAGATGCTAAAGAGACTTCACGCTCGGCTGAGTTTCCACCGAGCAAGACCGCTATGTTTGTCTGTTTCATGCCGCGATCTCCTTGATGATAGCGCACACATTATCAGTGGCATCAGGTTTAGCCAATTGATACGCTTGTTGTGCCATCGTGATTCGGTCTTTTGGCGACGTAATTAACTGCCTCAGTTTTACTTCTAAGTCTTGTAACTCAGATTGTGGACATAAGATTGCACCACCATGATCACATAAGGTTTTTGCGTTTGCAGTTTGATGATCATCAACAGCACTAGGTAATGGGACAAAACAGGCTACTCGACCGGCGCAGGCGACTTCGGCCACGGTTAATGCCCCAGCGCGGCAAATCACAATATCAGCATGTGCCAATGCACTTGCCATATCATTAATAAATTCTGTTACTTGCAACTGAACTAATGGGCTGATATTGGCGTTGGCATAAGCGCTACTGACTGCTGATTCATTGCCTTTACCTACTTGATGAACAATCTGTAGGTTGTTGAATTGTTGGGTAAGGTTGGCAAATATCTGCGGCAAATTAGTATTAAATATCTGAGCTCCTAAACTGCCACCTACAACTAAGATTGTGGAAGACTCAGGCGTTTTTGTTATTGCAGGGATCGCACTGATTTCAGCGCGAACTGGATTACCTACCCATGTGATTTTGTCAGGTGAGATAGCAAATTGGGTATTCGCAAAACCAGTTAACACTCGTTGTGCGATTTTGGCTAAATAACGATTTGTCATCCCTGCAACCGCATTTTGTTCATGTAAAACTAATGGTATACCAAGTATTCGTGCGGCAATACCTCCTGGTCCACTGGCGTATCCCCCCATACCAAGAACAACGTCAGGTTGGATCTGTTGTATTATTCGATAAGATTGATAGACCGCTTTTACCAACATAAATGGTAAAGATAATTTTCGCACGAGTCCATTACCACGAATACCTTTAACAGCAATGGTATGCAACAAGATATCGTGTTGCGGTACGATGCTCGCTTCCATTTTATCTGCCGTACCAAGCCACTCAATTTCCCATCCGCTTTCGCGTAATGTATGAGCTACTGCGAGTCCTGGAAAGATGTGTCCGCCTGTTCCGCCAGCCATAATAAGTAATTTAGGCACTAGCTGGGTCCTCATTAACAAAATCATCAAATTCGTCTATCTCAGTAACCTCATCCAACGAATCGATTGACGCAGGATCTTGTGAAGCCATTGATTTTTGTGCTGATGCCTTCTTCTTAATCGTTTGTGCCGTTTTACGCTTGGGTTTGTTAGCCGCTTCTAATTGCGCACAACGTACCTCAAAGTCAATTCGAATCAATAAGGCCACGGCGATTGCCATAATAATCATACTGGAACCGCCATAACTGACTAATGGCAAGGTTAATCCTTTGGTTGGTAATAATCCTGCACTTCCACCAATATTTACAAATGTTTGAAAACTGAACCAAATTCCAATGCCGTAGGCTAAATATGCTGCAAATGGCATTTGTACTTTCAAGGCTCGGTTACCTAAAAATAATGCTTTAATCACCATAGTTAAAATCAAGCCAAGGAGTATGACGATCCCGATATAACCCAACTCTTCTGCAATTATTGCCACGATAAAATCGGTGTGAGCTTCAGGTAAAAACTGTAGCTTTTGAATACTATTACCTAATCCTTGCCCAAACCAATCACCGCGCCCATACGCCATCAATGACTGAGTTAACTGATATCCAGTGCCAAACGGATCAGCCCAGGGATCAAGAAATGCGGTGATCCGACGCATCCTATATTCTTCTAAAATAATCATAGTGACAAACAGCACAATACCCGTAAACACCAATGCGATGAATTGCCACAGTTTTGCGCCCGCTAAGAACAACAGTCCTAGTGTGGTGATAAACATTACAATCGTCGTACCCAGATCAGGCTGTGACCATAAGCATAATCCCAACACAAAAAATACAATCAATGGCTTAATGAAGCCTTTGATATTTTCTGTTACTTCAGCATAACGTCGCTCTAAATAACCGGCTAAAAAACAAAAAAAGAATAACTTTGTCGGTTCTGCTGCTTGAATATTGATGGGTCCAATAGTTAACCAACGCTGTGCGCCATTGACTGAACGCCCGACTAATAACACTGCGACTAATAAGCCGAATGCCAACAAGAGTAAATAAGGGTTAAATCGTTGCCACCAACTAATTGGGATCATCAATACAAACAATGCAGTAATCAATGCCATGCAACTAAATATCGCATGTCGGATAATGAAAAAATATTGATTGTTATATTTAGTAATCCCTTCAGGCATCGAGGCGGATGCGACCATAATAATGCCGAGTGCAACTAAGGCTAATGCGACCATGACCAATCCAAGATCATACATGCGTATTTGTGCCTGCGCGGTATCATGCCGCGCAGCAAACATTGCTTGTAAATTGGAGGTCGTTGTAAAACTCATTATTATCTTCTTATCTCAACTTTTTATCTCAGTTTCAATGTCGCTAATCCGACCAAGACTAAAATCAGGGAAATGATCCAAAAGCGTACTATTACCTTTGGCTCTGGCCAGCCTTTCAACTCAAAATGATGATGAATTGGTGCCATTCTAAACACACGCTTACCGCGTAATTTAAATGAACCCACCTGTATAATGACTGATAATGTTTCTATGACAAAGATCCCACCCATAATAACGAGTACAATTTCTTGGCGCACAAGCACGGCAATAATGCCCAACGTGCCACCTAATGCCAGTGAACCTACATCACCCATGAAAACTTGCGCAGGATAGGCGTTGAACCATAAAAATCCGAGACCCGCTCCAATCATTGCTCCACAGACAATAACTAACTCACTTGCTTGCGGAATATGCGGAATATGTAGATATTCTGAAAAATTAACATTACCAGTGACATAAGCGAATATTGCCAGTGCTCCAGCGACGAAGATTACCGGTACAATGGCTAAGCCATCTAATCCATCGGTTAAATTAACGGCGTTACTCGTGCCCACAACGGTAAAGTAGACTAACGCTAAATACATCAATCCAAGTTGCGGCAAGATATCTTTAAAAAATGGTACGACCAACATGGTCTCTTCTGCTTGTGTCGTTGTCGAATACAAATACACAGCGACCGCTAAAGCGATAATGGTTTGCCAAAAATATTTCCAACGGGCAATTAAACCTTTCGCATCTTTGCGTACGACTTTACGATAATCATCAACAAAGCCCACAACGCCATATCCTAATAAAACAGCTAAGGTTACCCATACGTACTTGTTCGTTAAATCAGCCCATAATAATACGCTGACACTGATAGCCGCTAAAATCAGTACACCACCCATAGTGGGGGTTCCCATTTTTTGTAAATGAGATTCTGGACCATCATCACGAACAGTTTGTCCGATTTGCAGACGTTGTAACCAAATGATCATTTTTGGCCCAATGAAGATTGCCATTAACAAGGATGTTAATGTCGCAAGGATACTTCTTAGTGTTAGGTAATTAAGTACACTAAAACCTATATCCAGTTGTATTAACCAATTGGTTAGTAATATCAACATGCCATTTGCCTCATTGAGCGATCAAGCTTTCCCACAGGGGATGCCTCCAACGCAGTGACAACACGTTCCATTCGCGCAGAACGAGAGCCTTTAACCAAAATAGTAATATCTTCATCGATGTGTTGTAACTCTCCATATAGAGCAGTTAACAAGGGCTCGATCTCTGAAAAATGTTGTCCATGAGCGCCATACACACTACTTGCACTTTGACTTAATACGCCTAAGGTATACAACATATCAATGCCTTCACGCTGCGCTAATTCGCCGACTTCTTCATGGTAATGTCGAGCCTTATCGCCTAATTCAGCCATATCACCTAGCACTAGAATCCTGCGACCTTGATAACTTGCGAGTAATTTAATCGCTGCGGTTACCGAAGCCACGTTAGCATTGTAGGAATCATCCAAAACTCGCACTTGTTCTGACAATTGTTTAACATCCAAACGTCCTTTTACGTTTTTCATTGTCGCCAACCCATCTCGTACATTTTCTAAGCTAGCGCCCACGTTTATTGCTAACGCTGCTGCTAATAGTGCATTACTAACGTTATGCATGCCCGGAATCGTTAATCCAACATTCATTTCGCCAATTGGAGTATGCATAATAAAATGCGCGCAACCATTAAACGCCAAGTCAACTTGGGATGCGGTATAATCTGCTTTACCGCCTGGTTTAGCCTCTAAAGAGAATGAGTAAATGAATTCGTTCGATAACTTACCGTGCCAAAAATCATAAAACTGCGAATCGTAATTTAATAAAGCAACACCGGTTTTACCAAGTCCTTTAAAAATTTCGCTTTTAGCTCTAGCAACCCCAAATAAACTGCCAAAACCTTCTAAATGCGAAGCCGCTGCATTGACGATAGTCGCCACATCGGGCTTAACTAAATTGGTGGTATAAGCTATCTCGCCTAAATGATTAGCACCCATCTCAATAACCGCAAATTCATGCTCTGGCTCTAAACGTAATAACGTGAGTGGCACACCAATATCATTGTTAAAGTTACCGGCAGTGGACAATACCTTGCCGTGTTGCTCTAATATGGCGGTAGTCATTTCTTTTACGGTGGTTTTGCCTGAGCTACCCGTTATAGCAACGGTTTTAGGATTCACTTGTTGTTTGACATATGCGCCGATTAAACCCAGTGCGACTTTAGTGTCTTCGACTAGAATTACCGGCATATGCGCGGCAACGGGTTCGGAAGCAATTATCGCTACAGCGCCTTTTTGGCGTGCTTCATTTGCAAATATGTGACCATTAAAATTAGGTCCGACTAAGGCGATAAACACATCATTTTGAGCTATTGCTCGGGTATCAGTTGATACTCCGCTAATAACAAGATCGTCGCCACTTAACGTACCGTTAACTTGGTGGGCAATGTCCGATAATGATAAATTAATCATGAGCTTTACCTATTGATTAAACGTGAGATTAGCAACGTTCGTTGCTTCTAAACCATCAGGCGCAATATTCAGTAACTGTAATGCGCCTCCCATAATTTTTGAAAATACCGGTGCAGCCGTATCTCCGGCATAATATAAGTCTCCACCGGGTTCATTGATTAGCACGACCACTACGATTTGTGGGTCTGAAACCGGTGCAACACCAGCAAATATATTGACATAATTATCGCCATAACCACCTGCAATCGCTTTGCGACTGGTCCCCGTTTTACCTGCAACGCGATAACCGGCAACCGCGGCTTTAGTAGCAGAACCGCCTTTTTGAGTCACACTTTCCATCATTTCCAATACGGCTTGCGTGTTTTGAGCGCTAAAGACTTGCTCTGCTTGTTTGTGGTTATTGTGTTTGATAATGGTTAATTCACGGTTAGCCCCACCATTGGCTAACGTGGTATACATACGACCGAGTTGTGCTGTGGTCACTGATAAACCATAACCAAATGATAATGTCGCTAACTCAAATTCTGACCAGCGACTACGCTCATGAAATAAGCCCGCGCTTTCGCCTAGCAAACTCATACCCGTATCCGACATTAAGCCCATGTTGTAATACGTGTCCAATAAAAACTCTTTGGGTACTGACAAAGCCAGTTTTGTGGTTCCAATATTGCTCGATTTTTGGATAATGCTACGTAAGTCTAATTCACCATAATTACGGCTGTCTTGCACTCGACTCCCGCCCAAGCGCATCCAACCTGGATTAGTATCAATGATGTCATCTTTTTTTATGACACCAAATTCTAATGCACTTAATACCGCTAAAGGTTTTACTGCAGAACCCGGTTCAAATGCATCCGTGACGACACGGTTGCGAATTCGATGCGCACCGGTATTCTTACGATTATTTGGGTTGTAGGATGGGCCATTCACCATTGCCAAGACTTCCGCAGTTTCAACATCAATCACTAATGCAGAAGCCGAGCGGGCTTGATAGACCGTGAGTGCTTTTTTAATCTCTTTGTAAGCCAGTGCTTGTATTCGTTGATCAATCGTTAAGACTAAATCACTGGCTTTTTTACCTTCTTTTTCTTTTAACAACTCAATTTGGCGACCTTTACCATCGCGACGAATATAACGTCTATCCGGTGTACCGGTTAAATAGTCGTTGAACAAATATTCAATGCCTTCGATCCCTTTATCATCCACATTGGTAAAGCCAATTACATGTGCTGAGACTTCTCCAGATGGATAATAACGACGAGATTCATCGCGTAAGTACACCCCAGGAATATCCAGTTCATCCACATAATTAGCCATTGCAGGGGTCACTTGCCGTTGCAAATACACAAACCGACGTTTGGGATTACTGACCTTGGCCATTAAAGCTTGTGTATCATTTTTTAAAACTTTGGCTAATGCATCCCAGCGACGCACGTCAGCCAGTGAATTTTGTTGTGCGATGATTTTAGGATCGGCATAAATTGCTTGAACCGGAATACTCACGGCAAGCTCTTGACCGTTGCGATCCATGATCAGACCGCGGTGAGCAGCGGCTTCACGCACGCGTTTAGTGCGATTATCACCTTGTTTGATTAACTGGTCTGGCTCAATCACTTGTATAAAAGCGGCTCTGACCCCAATTCCGGTAAACACTAGACAAATGCAAATAACAACAAACACAAACCGCCAATACACCGTGGCAGGCGCTTGAGCTAGTTGAGTGGATTGAGCAGTCTTAGCTGCTTTAGATTGCTTAGTCATTTGATTTTTACCACAATCTCACTTTCTGCATCCGGACGTTTCATATTTAATTTTTTATTGACCAACGTTTCGATGCGGTTATGTTCGGTCAATGCGCTCTGCTCTAAAACCAAGTGTCGCCACTCTACATCCAATCGATCCTGTTCTTGCATCAAGGCTTCTACTTCAATCGATAGCTGGCGATTATACTGTGCACTTAGTACTACGCTGTAGGCGGTTCCCATAACGGCTAAAAACAACAAAACCCGCGTAAAATTGCGGGTCAAATCCGTTAACATAATATCCACTAAACTCGCGCGTTGGAGCGTCATAGTTTTTCAGCCACCCGCAACACCGAACTTCGAGCCCGCGGATTAAGAGCAATCTCAGCGGCACTTGGTTTTGTCGCTTTACCGACTAATTTGAGCACTTTATCAGCGTCAATAACGGATTGCATAATGGGCATGTTATGCGGCACTTGTTTACCTTTGCTTTGTTCGCGCATAAAGCGTTTAACCATGCGATCTTCTAACGAATGAAAGCTGATTACGGTAAGACGTCCACCTGGTTTTAACAATTTTACTGCCGCTTTTAAACCATCACGTAATTGGTCTAATTCGCTATTTATGTAAATGCGAATTCCCTGGAAAGCCCGTGTGGCTGGGTGTTTATGTTTATCTTTAACAGGCATTGCGTCGGCAATGATTTTAGCTAATTGTAAGGTATGCGTAATCGGGGTATGCACGCGAGTGTTAACGATGGCATGGGCAATACGTTTACCAAACTTTTCTTCACCAAACTCTTTGATTACTTGCGCAATATCTTGTTCGTCAGCATACATCAACCACTCCGCAGCACTATGCCCAGAGCTAGTATCCATTCTCATATCAAGAGGTCCATCACGTAAAAAACTAAAACCACGTTCTGATTCATCTAATTGTGGCGAAGACACACCTAGATCCATCAAAATACCATCGACTTGTCCATGTAACTCATTGGTTGGTGACACATCATCCATTTGTGCAAATGCACTATGTACAATCGAAAAACTGGGATTAGTTTGGAATCGTTCAGCGGCTTTGATAGCACTTGGATCACGATCGAATGCAATCAAGCGACCATTTTCTGATAAACCTTGTAAAATATGACTTGAATGACCCCCTCGGCCAAATGTCGCGTCGATATAAATACCATCAGGTTTAATATCTAAACCAGCAATCGATTCGTGCAACAGCACCGACGTGTGGGCGGGATCCATCATAATGAGAAGTCCTGTAAGCGTTCGGTTAGCTCAAAATCACCTTGCTGTTCAGTCTGAATATCTTGTTCAATTTGTTGTTGCCAAACATCAGCATCCCAAATTTCAAATTTATTTAATTGCCCAACTAGCATAATTTGCTTATCTAGTTTGGCGTGCTGGCGCAGTGGAGTAGAGAGATGAAAACGGCCATTTTTATCCATATCCCCTTCCATGGCATAACCAAGTAAAAGGCGACGAATTCGGCGTTCATGAGGATTAGTTGTGGAAAGTTTTTGGAGTTTTAACTCGATTTCTTCCCATTCATGTAGTGGGTAAAGTAGCAAACAGCTTTGTACAGTATCAATGGTACACACCAAGCGCCCGGCACAATCATCTAGCAATGACTGACGATACCGAGTTGGTATTGCCACCCTGCCTTTGACATCTAGATTGATTGCATTTGCGCCGCGGAACATTCCAAGACCCTTTTTAGTATTATTGAGACTTTATTTTGGTAATGATGGCGTGGTGGAAGATTATTATTTTTATGTTTGTGTCACAGGTTTTTAATCATTTACATGTCCGTATGTCTTAATGATCCACTTTTTGCCACTTTTACCCACTTTTGTGAGTTTATTGCCTAATCTGATCCACGTCAACACAAATAAACAAATAAAACGCCCTGACACTCTGCTCGGTCTTCGTCGAGATCGCGATAAATAATAGGTAAAAAAAAACCACTGCCTAAAGGCTGTGGTTTTTTTATAACAATATGAAGTAGTTAGTCTATGCCGACTAGACTACTTATGCTTTATCAGTAGCTTCAGCTTCTTTTTCTGCTAAAGCTTTCGCTTTGGCCGCAGCTTCAGCAGCTAAATTAACAATTTGTAATGAACGAATTGGTTTGTCAGTTTTGTTCGACAATTCAACTAAACGGTTCAACTGGCTTAAAGACATCATTAATGCGTAAATTGCTCCAGAGAAGCCTTTTTTGTGTAACGTTAAGATTTCTTCGTCAGGCAAGTTAAATAATTTGTTTTCATCGATACTTAACATGCCCGTAATTGCGCGGCGTTCACCGGCATCCGTTACCATACGGATTTCAATTTCAGTTAACAGGTCAAGCTCAACCACTTTAGTGATGAATTCTTGCGTTAGACGCTCTGAATTAGCTAAGAAGTCTAAAAACTCTAAACGATTTTTTAATAAATCAGCAGCTTCACCTTCAGCCGTAAATAACGGAGCACCGTCATCAGTGATCAATGTAGACGCATCATCAATGAACACACCTAAATTACCGTTATCCGGACGAATATCAAATGGGTAGCGTTGAATATTCATAGGAACTTGTGGTGCCTGCCAACGACCTTCAGCAAAATATAGGTTCGATTCTTTTTCGATTCCTAACATGCATACTGTATGGTGATTGCCTGTTTGTTCGTCCTTGATAAATACCATCGGAATAGCGCCGGCTAATTGTGCAAACTCACGGATTGAAGCAGCGGCTAGGTGAGTGTTTTGCGTAAATGCAAAATCATTTTTCGTAGATAGTTTTATATCTTTGTGTACGGCCTTATCTAAAGGTACGTAATTCATCGCCATGGGAAATATTCTCGTTGTTGTGATAGTAAGTTAAGTTATGGGATGATTATGTGAAAATTCAACCGTAATGTCATGTTATATCCACAAATTGTTACAAAAATGTGAGTTTTTTCTATTTTTTTAATTGTGTTAGAGTTTAGATGTTTAGATTTTAACCAACAAGGATTGACGGATGATGAAACATCGTACAAGTGTCACTGCGGTATATTTACTTGCTGCATTAGGATTGTCGGGCTGTGCAGCTAAGCCCCCTGCAACTGAGTTAACCCAAGCACAACGGATTGCCAAATCGGCTATCATTGTTGATGGTCATATCGATGTGCCTTATCGGGTTAATAAACACTGGGTCGATGTGACTCAAGCGACGGCTGATGGTGATTTTGATTACCCTCGTGCAGTACAAGGCGGTTTAAATGCGCCCTTTATGTCGATTTATGTCCCTGCTAGTTTGGATAACTCCAAAGCATCCATTCAGTTAGCTAACACCTTAATCGATACGGTTGAAGCAATCGTTGCGCGCGCGCCAGATAAATTTGCTATTGCGACCACAGTTGCAGATGTGCGTAAGCAATTTACCCAAGGATTGATTTCGCTTCCTTTAGGCATGGAAAATGGCTCACCGATACAAGGTGATTTAGGCAACTTACAACACTTTTATAATCGTGGGATCCGTTACATCACGTTAGCGCATTCACAAAGCAATCATATTAGTGATTCATCCTATGATATTCGTAAACGGTGGCAAGGGTTGTCTCCGTTTGGAAAAACGCTGATCAATCAAATGAATAACCTAGGAATGTTGATCGATATATCACATGTCTCAGACCAAGCTTTTTATCAAGTTATCGAGCTATCCCGCGCACCTGTGATTGCTTCGCATTCGTCGATTCGTTTTTTCACCCCAGGATGGGAGCGCAATATGGATCAAGCGATGCTCAAAGCACTGGGGGCAAATGGTGGCGTGATAATGATTAATTTTGGCTCTGGTTTTGTCAGTCCTCAAGCTCGTCAATGGTGGGATCGTTTAGTGGCGTTACGCGAACAATGGGCTGTTGAATTTGGTCAAACGAGTCCCGAAACGCTGGCGTTGGAGGCGGAGTATAGACAGACTAATCCATATCCATTCGCCGACTTAGAGACCGTTCTGGATCATATTGATTTGGTTAAAGCGACAATAGGTGCTGAGCATATAGGCATTGGCTCTGATTTTGATGGTGTCGGCAATACCTTACCGACACAATTAAAGGATGTCTCTACCTACCCTAATTTGATCCAAGGACTGCTCGACCGAGGTTACAGCGAAAACGAAATCACCGGTATATTAGGGCTAAATTTATTACGTGTATGGGAGCAAGTAGAACAGCTCGCTACACCTGTCGCCAAAACAGTATCAGATTAATAGCAAAAATCCGACAAAGGTAAAGAAGGCAATCCCGATATACGGAAATGGGGATTGCCAAATCGACATAGGTTTCATTTCAACTTTGACCGGTTGCTGTAACTCACCCGATAAGATGTCTTTGCGCTTTTTCATGAAGTACACTTGTAAGCCTATCGCCAAAACAATGGCTAACGCCATCCAAATGCTAAACTCCTCATACAACCAAACGGCGTAAAAATACAAAAAAACATATATCGCTATAATTATCCAAAAAAAACCTCTCATGCCACTTTCCTTCTTATTATAAGTTGTCACGCATAAACTTAGGTTATTGCGCCAAAAAATTAACCGCCATCGCCATCATGTGACCGTATACAGGATTTGCTTTTACCACATCACAATTCGCTAAAGGATTGGGGTCGTCCAGACCAATAACGCTAACCTGAGCTTGATTCAGTGGTAAATTTGCATGGCAAACATGCATGCTCTCTGCAATTTCAAACAATGTGTGCGGAGCAATAGCGACGCTAATCAGCTCTTGTATTCCTAAAATCGGAGTGATTTGATCATATTGTGAATGCGCAGCAAAAATAGGTATATTAATCCCAGAAGTCGTGTCTAAGCGTTTACGCACACTGCGAATAATATCCATTAAAATTAACGCAGCATGGTTAGATATTTCAGGGTACTTAAATGGATTTTGCGATGTCGTGACATAATCACCATCGATTATTTTGCTGATCCACTTAGCAAACGGAATTTTCGATAACGTTTCGGCATTCTCCGCTAAACGCAATGCACCGGAAAACAACATCAACCCATCAACGTTAGCTAAATGATCTAGCATGTAGTCAGTGGCTAATGTGCCTCCGCTTGAAAACCCGCCTACATATAACTCAGTACCTAATTCCCTGACAGTAGCAATGACTTGTTGAACGTATTCACGCCAAATCTGAGCTAATTGAGGATCGTGTAGTATTGCAGTAGGGTTGTTGACTCCATGTCCAGGGAGTAGCCCCACAACAACCGTATGACCTTTGGCATGGAGCTCTTGAGCAATAGATCGGAGATAATATGGTGAATCACTCAAACCATGAAATAATACAATTAGTTTTTTTGTAGGTTGGGCGTGAGCGAGAATAAAAGGTGCGTTACCCGCATTACGTAACAATTCGCCACAGACTTGAATACTGTTATCAAGCGCTAAAATCGGCATTTTCTTGGCGGTTAATTGCTTAGTAATCGGATAATCAATACAAGGAGTCAGCGAGCCAATCCATGGTATATGCGATTGCGCAAACTCATTGCTAATGTGATTGTTAGCGCCACTCAGAGTGCTATAAAGAGTGCCACTCATAGAGGCAAAGCTTTGCACGCTGATAAGCATACCAAAGAGTAAAACAACACAACGAAATAAAAACATTAAAGTGCCTATGGGTGATAAAAATAAAGCGTCAATGCGCTAATCTTTCGATTATGACACTGACGCTTTATAATTAGCAAATTAATCAGACACTGGTTTTGAGATCTTCCAAGTGATATTTATCAATTAACGAATAGAGTGTTGGACGAGTTACACCTAATAACTCTGCTGCTTTGGACATGTTTTTATCCGCTCGAGTATAGGCTCTGCGAATCGCTTTACTTTCGGCTTCTTCGCGGATAGTACGTAAATTCAATACTTCAACCGTTTGCACTTCAGCCGACACAAACAATGATAAATCATCCGCATGGATCACATTACCTTCGGCTAAGATCACCGCAGATTTCAGTTTGTTTTGAAGTTCACGAATATTACCCGGCCATTGATGCTGTAACATTGCTTTGATAGCAGAGTCACTAAAGCCTTTCACTTTACTACTAAAATCTTCGGCATATTGTTTCAAGAATGTTTTGGCGAGTAAAATCACATCATTTTCGCGATCACGTAGTGGCGGAATATTAATGACCATTTCCCCAACGCGATAAAACAAATCTTCACGAAAAGTTTCCCCGCTGACCATGGTTTGTAAGTCTCGGTGCGTTGCACAGACAACACGAATATCGACATTGATTTCACTGCGTCCCCCCACTCGTTCAATGACGCGCTCTTGTAAAAAACGGAGCATTTTTGCTTGTAGTCCAATCGGCATATCCCCAATTTCATCCAAGAAAAGCGTGCCACCTTGTGCTGTTTCTATTTTACCTAACGTGGTTTTATTCGCTCCCGTAAACGCCCCCTTTTCATACCCAAACAGCTCACTTTCAAGTAAGTTTTCAGGTATTGAAGCACAGTTAATGGCAACAAAAGGTTTTTCAGCTCTCGGACTTGCTTCATGAATACTACGGGCAAACACTTCTTTTCCCGTTCCACTTTCACCCAGTAACAAGGTTGTAATATCCGTTTTAGCAATTTTTTCAGCGCGTTTACTTACTGTTTGAATTGATTCTGATACACCGATAATTCGTCCCATTGATGGTCTTGTGGCCATTAAACGTCGGTTTTGAGCTTCGAGACTAGACACATGCAGCGCACGAGCAACTAAAATTTTAATGGTATCGGAATCAATGGGTTTTTGATAAAAATCATATGCCCCTAATTCAATCGCGTGTAACGCATGTTCTTTATCGTTATTACCAGTCACGACAATAACTTTAGTGTGTGGGGCTAATGATAAAATTTCTTCGAGGGCTTTTAAGCCCTCAGAGGCATTAGCAGGATCGGGAGGCAATCCGAGATCTAGCGTAACGACAGTCGGTTCAAATCGACGCAACTGAGTAATGGCAGATTCCCGATCGCCGGCAAACACCACATCAAAATCGGTTAAACTCCACTTTAACTGTTTCTGAATTCCCAAATCATCATCGACTACTAATACTTTGCTCATGCTCTATCCTTGATTGACGGCTATGTTGAATATATCGGCAATAATAGCGTAAACGTGGAGCCTAAATTTTCTCGACTTTGCACTGTCAGCTTACCACCGATCTCTTCAATGTATTGTTTGGCGTCATATGCGCCGATTCCCATGCCGGCATTACCTTTGGTGGTATCAAAAGGTTTGAACAAGCGATGGTCAATAAATTCAGGCGTCATCCCCTCTCCAGAATCGATGATATCGATTTGAATCATACCAGGTGTGGTAGCATCAGATACTGTGATGGCAACGCTGCCATCATCCGGTGTCGCTTGCTGTGCATTACTGATGAGATGATAGAAAACATTACTGAGCTTCTCAGCATTAGCAGCAACGAGTTGAGTTGTTGCTGTGGAAAATTGAGGAAACGGTTGTAACGTTGCGCATTTTTTATTGATAACTATGTTGAGTATAGTAGATAGATCCACAGCTTGTTGAGTTTGTTCTGTAATGAGTTGTTTATCCGTTAATTGCTTCAGCATTTTTTGCATACGTGCTTGAGTATATTCAAGCGTTTCAAACGTATCGTCAATAAATTCAGGGTTGTGTTTATGCTGCTGTGCGTTACATAAAATTAAATCGACCTGTGCCATAACATTTTTCAAGTCATGTACCACAAACGCTGACATCCTATTGAATGCCGCAAATTGGGCATTTTCAGCAACAATCTTTGCCGCCTCATAGTGCAAAACGTAGTTAGTAACTTGAGCCAATACAGCATTGAGATAATCCCGTAATTCCCAGTTTAGCTCTCGCACTACAGCAGCGTCTGTGAATAATACTGCTACCCCCCAGAGTTCATTATCTTGATAAATTGGCAATATAAATTGATACTCACATTGATTAACCAATTTTAAATCCATATCCATCCCAGCATAATTTTCGGGATTGATTAAAAACTCATGTAAATCAATTAACCATGGCTTTTGTTGACAATATTGTATGGCACGCTGTATTACCTCATCATGCAAATGATCGGGTTCTGGAGCATACAGATTGGCAACAATATCATAATGAGATTTATTCACTTTACATAACAATCCTCTATCGTATTTGACTGCATTTGCGAGACCTTTTAATGCAGTTCGGTACACATCTTGTAAATTGTCATCCCCCGTTGCCAAGGCATTGGTCAGTTCAATCCATTGTTCGCGATAATCAAATTGATTGGCAAAAAAGTTTTTCGAGATAAACACTTTGAGTTTATTGCGAATATTACTGGATAAAAAGAGCGCAATCAGCAGCACTACTGATAAAGCGATTAACACAATTTGAATCGTTGTATCCCAACTCCCGCCGAGATACTTAATCACATAGCCAACCATAGCCATCACAAATAGGTATATACCCGCTACCGTAAGTAATGTACTGTGCAGCACGATTTCTCGAGAGATGAAGATCTTGATCCCCCAATGCTCCATACGTCTGACCGCAATTAATAAAAATGGGGTCATCAGCGCATAAATATAGCCTTTCGCGGCAATGTAATTGACATCTAAGTACGTCACCATAGTGGCATTGGCATACGTCACAAAATCAAACACACTTACCGCCCCCAAATACAGCACTAAAGGCTTAAATGCCCAGCGTTGCTCGCCAGATTGCCTCAGTAATATTTCTAATAATAAAAGTAAGATTAACGCCACAACCGTATGAATCAAGTATATCCAATGCAGCGGCAACGGCGTAAGCCACAATATTAATACTGCAGCGATGGGGAGTGAGCCGGCCAGTAAGGTGGTTTTTTGTGACAAAATTTTGGGTAACGACGAAAACTGATTATACAACGCAGCGCTTAAGAAGAGGATCCAACTAAATTGTTTTAGTGAATCAAAGGTAAGGTATTGCTGTACCGTAGGCTCAGGAATGAGCCAGCGATTATACTGAAGCGCCCACAGTAAATTAGTGAACACTGCAAACAACAGGAGCTTTTTGACTAATCCACTACTACGAACAGTAAACAATAATAACAACAAGACCAAAAAGCCTGCTGCAGCAATACTGTAACCTATATTTGAAATCATCCATGATCCCGTTAGTCGTTGTAAATTAAGGTGAATTAAGGTGCGGCGGTTAGCCGCGTTTTTGCAAGACTAAACTACCAATCGAATAACCGGCACCAAAGGAACATAACAATGAAATATCATCCGGTTGCATGCTCGCATGATGCAAATGGAATGCAATCACAGAACCTGCTGACGCAGTATTAGCAAACTCATCTAATACTATCGGCGCTTCTTCTTGCGTTGCCATACGACCGAGTAATTTTTTACAAATTAATGTGTTCATATTGATATTGGCTTGATGCAAAAACCACTTACTCACATGCGTACTATCTAATTCATGGCGTGCCAAATGCGTCGTTATATGTTCGGCAGCCATCGGGCATACTTCTTTGAACACTTTACGTCCGGCTTGGTGAAATAATTTATCCGCGCCATACGGGTCGGCATCGGTAGCGTAACTCAAATATCCAAAATTAGAACGGATGTTATTTGAATACGAGGTGACAGCATGTGTTGATAAAATCTCATATACATGCTCAGCATCTGCATTTGCAGCGTCTTCGACGACCACTGCCGTTGCGACATCACCAAAGATAAAATGACTATCACGGTCTGTATAATTAACCTGTGGGGACACGAGTTCTGGATTAATGACTAACACCGCTCGAGCGTTTCCGGCTTTAACCATTTCATACGCACGGTGCATTCCAAAGGTGGCTGCGGAACATGCCACTAGCATATCAAATGCAAATCCAGCAACGCCTAATGCGGCTTGCACTTCGATAGCAATCGCAGGGTATGAACGTTGGGTATAAGCACATGCAACGATGACAGCATCAATATCTTTAGCAGTTTTGTTGGCTGCTTTAAGCGCTTTTTGCGCCGCATCTAACGCCATTTCTGCTTGCTGGGAAAGTTCGTCATCTTTGCGCTCAGGAATATTTGGGCGCATCCGATGAATATCTAATGCGCCATCTTTGACATAGATGTAGCGTGATTTAATGCCCGAGGCTTTTTCAATAAAATCGGCACTTGAATGAGGGATAGGCTCACGTAAGCCCGCACTAATATCAGCATGATGTAAACTATTCATGTGATCCGCATAAGCATTATAACTTTCGACTAACTCAATATTAGTGATGGTATGTTTTGGAGTGAAGAGACCACTACCACTGATTACAACTGATTTTTCCATAATAATTCTTTTTATAGTATTTAGTTGAAGCTTACCACGAATACTCAGAATATCAATTAGGCCAAAAAACAGTGACGGCTGTGCCTTCGTTTAAGCGAGAGGTTAGCGTGACTTTACCACGGTATTGTTCAATTAGCTTTTTGACCATGGGTAACCCTTTGCCAGACCCTTTGACATGTTTATTGCGATTAGCATGATTAATTAGTTCAAAGGCATTTTTTTGCAGTAAATCATTCATGCCTTGACCGCTATCTGTCACTCTCATCGTCACACCATGCTTCACAATATCGACATCCACAGTAATCGTTCCAGTACTAGCACCATAATGATTCACGGCATTAGTTAATAATTGCAATAAAATCATTTTCACTGGAACTTGCGGCAAAGTAACCTCGATATCTGATACTGTCAGCCTCATGGTACTTGGGATATCGAATAAGTATGCCATCTCAGCGACGAGGTATTTGGGATTAAAGGTCGTTGCCGTAACTTTCTCTTGACCGATTTGTGCATATTCATACATGTCACTTAAAAACGTACTCATCGATCGACAACGAGATTGTATTTCATTGAGTTGCGAATGCGTTGTATTATCAAAGTTCATTTCATTATCTTCAATAATATAATCAACTAATTGATGAATGTTGTTAAGCGGCTTACGCATATCATGTGTCGCCAAATCGGCAAACTGAGATAGTTCATTTTGTTTAGCTTCAAACTGCTGCACCAGATGTTGCTGTTCAGTCAAATCGACGCAAATACCTACAATAAAGCTTTCTTCATCATACATAAAGCGAGTTTTCGTCGTCTCAACAGTCCGAATTTCTCCATTCGGAAACGCAATCGTCTCCAAACACTTATGTACTCCTTGCGTAAATGCGGTTTTATCATTGGCTAAGAATAATTCGACTTGATCTGGTTCATATTCTTCAACCGTTGTGTAACCGATGACTTTGTCTCGCTGAGCTTCAGGATACAGACTTAAAAAAGCATTATTCGCAAATATTATTTCAAATTTATGGTTTTTTACAAAAATAAAATTATCAGAGTTATTCACAATCATACTCTGAAAATTTAATGCTTCGTGATACACATGATGAGCGTCTGCGAGTGCCATTTTAGATTCTAATAATTGCACAACAAATTTAATAGATAGTTTAGCTTGTTCAGTTAAATGCGCGGAATGACAGTTAAATATAAACAGGCAACCGATACATTCGTTGGAAGCAATAAATAACGGCACACCATAATAGTAGTGGACGTCAAGTTCGTTAATAACCGATTGTTTATCATGCTTAACTGAGCCAAAAGGCATCATCATCTCAGTAACTTGTGCATTCTTGAAGGTTTGCTGCGTATAGAAGCTGCCTGGATTGATGGTACAAACCTTAGGGCTAGACCCAGCAACCACTTCTAGTTTACCGTGTTTGAGTAATGCAATACCAGCACCGAATACTGCGATATTCTGCATCAGATCATTGATATAAGCTGCAAAATCTATAGATAAATAGCTCTCATGTGATGAGGTCCTATAGTGCATAATATCATCAAGATTAAAATCAGTCATTTCCGGTGTATTGCTCATTAGGTATCCAAGATAAATATACCACCTAACTATAGTATTTTGGCCCGTAAATACTACTATACAAAAGGTTACTTTGGCTCTGCCGGAACCGGAATAAAGGGAGTAATAAGTGCAGCGAGGCTGGTAAATAAAGCGGAACGCTGTGACGTTTTACGCCAGACAAGCGCAATTTCACGATACGCACTGCCATCACTCGGTAACGTGGTTAATGGCGTATTATCGAGAATACCTTGTCGCTTAGCGAGTTCAGGAATAAACGTAAAACCATGATGATGTTGTGCCATTTGTAGTAACGTGTAAATACTGCTGGCCGAAAGGGAGTTGACTTGTTCTTTATACGCAATCTGACATGCAGAAACGGCATGGTCAGTCATGCAATGCTCTGCTTGGAGTAAATACACACTGTCTTTGGGCAAGGCAGAATAATCAAAAGGTATGGGAAGGTTTTCCAGTTGCTCAGGATGCCCCACCAAATGAAATGGATCTTGACCTAGCGTGAGTTGCTTACAATTGGGCGTAGGATATGGCAGTGCTAATAATACGGCATCAAGTCTACCATCTTGGAGTTGAGCCACTAAATTCGCAGAGGTGTCTTCGCTTAGTAACAAACGTAAATCAGGATATTGCTCTTGTGTTGCGTGTAATATGTCATTAAACACAAATGGTGCGATCGTTGGGATGACCCCAATTTTAACGACTGAACGGCGCCAATCACCGCCAGTTTGAGCAAATTGGGTAAACTCACTGGCATGCTCAACCAATAACTTTGCTTGCTGCACCAGATCTAAACCAAAAGAAGTGAATACAAATTGCTTATTATCACGTTCTAAAATTTGGTTACCGCATTGTTCTTCGAGATTCTGTACCGCAGCGCTGAGCGTTGATTGACTTATAAAACAACGCTTTGCAGCACGATGAAAATGTTGCTCTTCATGTAGCATCAACAAATAATGGAGATGTTTAATGTTAGGCCATTTCATATTGCTATGACCTAACACCAATTGTTGCAGCGGCTAGTAACCTAGACACCGAACAAGAACGTTAAGATGTAGAAGAATATAATAGATAACACAGCGCCCGCAGGCAAGGTCACTATCCAAGACATCGCAATTGTTTTAAACATTTTCAGGTTTAATGCTGCAATCCCACGCGCTAAGCCAACACCAACCACCGCACCCACTAATGTTTGTGTAGTAGAGATAGGTAAGCCCGAACCTGAAGCGACGACAACCGTAGTTGCTGCTGCTAATTCGGCTGCAAAACCTTTAGACGGCGTTAAATGGGTGATCTTGGTGCCGATAGTTTTGATAACGCGATGACCAAACAATGCTAAACCAGCAATAATACCGATACCACCTAGAGGTAATATCCACCACTCTAAAGGCGAGCTCGCATTAATCTGACCGCCAGAATTCACAACACTCACTACCGCTGCTAATGGACCAATCGCATTAGCAACATCGTTTGAACCATGGGCAAATGCCATACAACAAGCCGTTAAGACCATTAATACCGCAAAGATACGTTCAATCGTCGCATGCTGCTCTTCTTCAGAGGCATCGAGATTTACTTTCATACGGCGAATAACAACAAATCCAAAGACACCAACAGCAACCGCAATACCTACTGCAAGCGAATAACCGGTTACCGCATCAAGTTCTAAACCAACGTGCTTTAAGCCTTTTTTGATTGTTACTAAAGACATAATAAAGCCAGCTAGCGCCATGTATACAGGAACATACTTTTTAGCATTGAGAATGGGAGACGCCGCATCAAAAATAATTTTCTTAGCACTCAAGTATATTAGATATGCAATCACACCTGAAATAGCAGGGGTAATAATCCAACTGCCAACAACTCCGCCGACTTTACCCCAAGCAACGGCATCAACCGACACGCCTACAGCGGTAAAGCCAACAATAGCACCAATGATTGAGTGGGTGGTAGAAACAGGCCAACCAAAATAAGAAGCTACAGCTAGCCATATACCAGCTGCTAGTAGTGAAGCTATCATACCTAATACAAGGTATTCTGGGGCATCAATAAAGTAAGCAGAATCAATAATACCTTTGCGGATAGTAGAAGTAACTTCTCCACCAGCAAGATAAGCACCCGCAAACTCAAAAATCATCGCAATAAAAATTGCTTGTTTAAGGGTTAACGCTTTAGAGCCAACTGATGTACCCATGGCATTAGCCACATCATTTGCTCCGATACCCCATGCCATAATAAAGCCGACAAACGCAGCTAAACCAATAAGCATGACGCCATAAGTTGTAATTATATCCAAAATAAAAACCTTTTTACTACTGTCTTAATTAACTAAAAATAATACCACATATTATCTAATGGGCGCTAATGTAATGTATATCAAAGAATTATGAAGCTTTTATGCCAATATCAATGCTTTTATTTTTTTTTGTATTTTCTTTGCATTTGTGTGTCTGACATCTTGACCTCCAGCTAAGTAAATAATATATTCACAGAGATTTTTGCAGCGATCACCAATACGCTCCAGCGCCCTCAGAGCAGACATAATGTCGAGCCACTGATCTAAATAGGTCAAATCTTGTTGAATTCGCTCCTTGAGTAGCAATAAAATGTGCTGGTATTTTGCATCAATAATAGTGTCATGTTCGTATACTTTTAAAGCAGCGGATACATCTTGTCGTGCATAGGCATCAAAAGTTTTTTGCATCATTTTGACTATTTCTTCACCAAGAGCAATGGTATTGAGCTTTATTTGCTCATCAATTTGGAAAGTGCCTTTGGTGATTAATTTTGCTACTCGCTCAATTTCATCACCCATCCTCTCAATGTCAGTGATCGTTTTGGATACGGTTACAACTAACCGTAAATCACTCGCTGTGGGGTTACGCGTCGCTAAAATACGTAAACACTCTTGGTCTATTTCAATTTCCAAGCCATTGATTTTGACATCATTCAAGACGACTTTCTCGGCTAAACTCGCATCATTGAACTGCATTGCTTTAAGAGTGTTGAGGAGTTGTTGCTCAATTTCCCCTCCCATAACTAACACCGCATTACGTAAATCTTGTAACTCACGGTTAAAGCTGCCCGAGATGTGTGTATTAAATTCAATATGTGGCATAAAGTTACCCGTAACGCCCAGTAATATAATCTTCTGTTTGTTTTCGTTTAGGATTAGTAAACAGTTTGTCTGAGTTGGTAAACTCGACTAACTCCCCTTTATGAATAAAAGCAGTGTAATCTGAAATTCGCGCAGCTTGCTGCATATTATGTGTCACCATCACGATGGTCGTGTGCTTTTTTAGGCTTTGCATTAATTCTTCAATAAACAGTGTCGCAAGCGGATCGAGTGCAGAAGTAGGTTCATCGAGTAACAATATTTTCGGCTTTAGTGCGAGTGCTCGAGCAATCATGAGCCGTTGTTGCTGACCACCTGATAAAATCCCCGCAGGCTCATGTAACCGCTGTTTAACTTCATCCCATAACGCCGCATTGATTAATGCTCGCTCAACCGCATCATCTAATTGCCGGCGGTTATTCTTATTTTGTAACTTTAGGCCAAAACTCACATTATCGTAAATCGACATTGGAAAAGGATTCGGGCGTTGAAATACCATTCCTACGTTGGTTCGTAAACTTGACACGTTTTCACGGCGCTGATTAATATCACGACCATCCATCCAAATTTGCCCAGTGGTTTGATGATCCGGAATGATTTCATTCATGCGATTCATTGCATTGAGTAACGTCGTTTTGCCACAGCCACTTTGTCCAATCACCGAAGTGATAGAAAAAGCTGGGATGCGCATCGAAATCTTTTTCAATACCTTTTTTTGATTTAAGCGCACACTCAGCGACTCAATATCAACTGCGATTTGGTCTGGTGTGAGTTTTTTTAGAGAGGTTCTTTTGGTATTAAACAACTTCATGTACCACGTCCCTTAATTAGATTGCCAATCATATTGTTTTTTTAGCTTAAACCGCAACCAACTGGCTAACGAGTTTAGCACCAATACAACCATAATGAGTAATAAACAGGTCGCAAACATCATTGATGAGGCGTTAATATTGTTTTGACTATGAAAGACGCCGTCAAACACAAGCACACCAAGGTGCATAAACTGCCGTTCTAAATGAACGTATGGAAATGTTGAATCTACAGGTAAATTAGGCGCATACATCACTGCGCCGACTAATAATAACGGAGCAACTTCACCTGCGGCTCGGGCAATCGCTAAAATCCCACCCGTAACAATGCTCGGACTTGCTATTGGCAAAACGATGTTACGGATCATTTCATATTTGGTTGCCCCTAATGCCATCGCCCCTTTTTTTAAGCCATCAGGCACTTGTCTTAACCCTTCTTCGGTTGCAACAATTACAACTGGCAACGTCAATAAAGCCATCGTTAACGCAGCCCATAAAATACCAGGGGTTCCAAATGTCGGCGTGGGTAAGCGATCCATATAAAACCACTCATCCAAACTCGTTCCCATAACAAACACAAATAACCCTAAACCAAAGACACCGAATACAATTGAGGGAACCCCAGCAAGATTGGTAATGATCGTCCTCAGTAAGATTGTTAATCCGTTATTTCCAGCATATTCATGTAAATACAACGCGGTTAATACGCCTAGTGGCATCACCATAAAGGTCATCAAAAACACTAACAATAATGTACCAAATAAAGCAGGAAACACCCCACCTGTAGAATTGCCTTGTTTGGGGGTATCACTCAAAAAATACCAAATTTTCAAAGCACCAAAGGACACACGGTCCAACCACGATAATGCATTCGTGTTGAGGATATATTCGATATTAGACAGTGCTAACGACTCTGCTTCGCCATCAGCTAGCTCAAAGTTCAATCTATACTGTGCTAATTCCCAATCGAGCTGTTGCAATATGCGCTGCTGCGTGTCAATTTTTTGAACTAAACGCTCATAAAGTGGTGCATCTGGGGAGATGATAATGCGCCTTAATTCTGCATATTTGACTTGTAATGGCGCGAGAGCACTGACGGTAACTCGTCTTTTTTGCTGAAGTTGATTTATCGCCTGTTTTGCTTTAGCGGAGTGTTCTGCAGAATATGGCAATAGGTTTACACCATTATCATCTGGCATAGATAAACTTAGTTTATGACCAAACACCAGGCTGCCATTGTTCAAGTATAAGGTCCATACAGCAGTCGAAGGCTGGGTTATGACGATGTCTGTCTTGTCGACAGTAACTTGTTGATTGCGCTGTTTGACAGCGTTGTACAATAATAATGTCACTTCGTCTATACCCGCATCGCTATGATATTGCTGAGCAAATTCAATCTGCTGTTCACCGGATGGCAGCTCCCATTGCGCTATTACCGTTGGGAAAAATGCGAAATAACTGGCTCCCTTTACTAAGATATACATCAAGATACTGAGCAATGACAGCGATAATATTGCTGCAGCAGTGGCGCTTAAATTAACCGCGATAAAGCCGGATCTGCTATGACCTAATATACTCATTCGCTTCCTCGCAACACTTTGCTTTGTTGATGTTTGATGAGTTCAGCAATTGAATTTAAGCAAAACGTAAACACAAATAGTAATAAAGCCGTAATAAATAATACCGTCAAATGACTATTCGTCTGATTCGCTTCTGGTAACTCAATCACTAAATTAGCAGATAATGCGCGTACTCCAGCAAAAATATCCCAGTTCGCAATGGGGGTATTACCTGTCACCATCAGTACAATCATCGTTTCTCCAAAGGCACGACCTAAGCCGATCATAACTGCAGCGATTAGCCCTGGGGCAGCAGCGGGCAGCACAATGTAGGTTAGCGTTTGCAAGCGTGTCGCTCCTAACGCAGCTGCGGCTTTAATCATCGAACGCGACACCCCACTAAGCGCATCTTCCGCTAAAGAAAATATCGTAGGCGAGATAGCAATACCCATTGCAATACCTACCACAAGAGTCGATTTATTAAAAGGCATCACCTGCGCTTGAAAGTCGACAAATAATGCGCCCATTGGCGTTGATAAGCCAATAAAACAGATCCAAACTAACCCGAGTATTAATAGCGTTTGCAATGCTAATTCAGCGCTAACAAAGATATGTTCTATACCGAGTTTAGTGCTTAATAGAAAGCACCCATGCGCAACAATTAACACCAACGGGAGTAGGCATACAAACATAATAAAGGATAATAAAAATGATTCTGCTAGAGGCGCCAACCACACCGCAGCAATTAACCCTATTGCAACGGATGGGATCGCTTCTACGATTTCGATAAACGGTTTGATAATTTTTTGTACCATGATGGGCGCAAAATACCCGACATAGATTGCACAGCCCAATGCTAAAGGGATCGCTACCAACAAAGCTAACAAACTGACTTTTGCACTGCCAATTAATAACGGCATCACGTTATATTTACGATCTTGATAATCTAAAGATGGGTTAGTCTGCCAATGTTCGGCGGGCTCGCTATAGCCAATATAGGTTTGTGGTAAAAAAAGTTCCGCATAAGTAATGGCTGAGGCTAACTGAGAAAACGCATAGCGACTGATGCGCGCACCTTCACCGACTATAAATCCATCTCGGTTAAACTTTATCAAATCAGGAAAATACTCTCTAGGTGGCAACGTCAATACCGTTAACGTTTCAAGTGTGACACTGTTTAGCATGGTAAAGACAATGTCATTCGTGGTCTCAGTAATGACATTCAGAATATTGTGAATATCATTTTCGCCAACTAACAATCGAGTCTGCCGTTCAGCAACGTAAGGGATTGACTTTACGACTACTGCATCAAGTGTAAACCCACTATATGCAGTATGGTTTACACTGAATCTTACCAGTGACAACTGCTTAGGCTCCCCGGTACTAGCAGGCTCTACAATCTGCGCAAAAAAAACATTAGGTTGGTATGAGGGTTGCAAAGCAATGAGCTCTCCAGCCATCGGATAGACAAACGGTGTTTTAGTCATGGAACTAATCAATAAATCAGTGCCCTGCGAAAAAACCAACTGATTTGCTTGCCCTAAATCTAAGACCGAATAGCCTGAATCGGGTAAATAACGTACCTCAGTTAGCGGCTCAAATGGGGTGACTTGTGACATTGATGAACGCCAAATACCGGCACTCGTGTCTATTAATAAACTATCATTAAGCAGATTCAACCGTTTGACTAATGTCGATTTAGGCAGTAAATCTAGTGTTGAATGTTGTGGTAACCGGCGCGAAAATGAGATCTCTGGAACAAATTTCCCCGCACTCAAGCTCAACGCTTTCAACATCTGTTCATCGATATAAAACGCGACTAAGGTGGCGTTGTATTCAACCACTTTGATACCTGCGTCACATTTGAGCGGATAACTCGAGATGGGTACACTGAGATCATGAACATCCCATGCTGATAAATAACATAAATTAGGTTGTATTGGATCATGTGCATAGCTAATGATAGGCGTAAAACCCGAGGGACCAACCTCTAGGATTTTTTGAGAGTCCGGTAATGAAAAATGCTCACTTAAGCGAACCTGAGGTGAATATAACAAGGGAGAAGCACGATAAATCAATGTCAAAATCAACGCAATAAAGATTAATAAGACTAAAATCCCAGAAAACCTGACGCACCACTTAAATGCGTTATCAGTCCAAAATCGGCTTTGGCTATTGTTATAATGAAGAAAGTTCATAGGCATACGAGCTTAATAAGTTGAAAGTATACTACAAAGCACTTGAGCAAAGTGCAAATCAAAGCTGAAATAAAAACGTAAATATAAAATAAATACAAGATCGAGATAAAGATTGTATATCTTTCATCTTCTTGTAGTATTTATCAGATAAGATGAATAGCGCCTTTTGTAGTCATTACGGAATCATATGGATAATACCTCATTATATTACCCCAAAGAGCTGAGCTGGTTAGCTTTTAACGAACGAGTTTTACAAGAAGCGGCGGATGAAAACAATCCCGTTATCGAACGTTTACGCTTTTTAGGTATTTATTCAAATAACTTAGATGAATTTTTTAAGGTGCGTGTTGCAGCAGTGCAGCGTGATATTTCTATTGCCGAAAGTGAGGGTGATGACACCCAAATCGATGCTGGTCAAATCTTACTCGATAAAATTCATTACAAAGTTATTCGCGCATCCAAACAATTTGATGATATTCACCGCCGTATTATTAAAGATTTAGCACGCTATAATATTTTTATTCTCAAAGGTGACCAGCTTTCCGAGTCCCATAAAAAATGGGTCACTGACCTTTTTTTTAATAAAATATTACGTCACATAGCGCCGATACTAGTGCACAGTAAAATCGATTTATCCCAACGGTTAAATGGCACCTCTGTATATTTCTATGTTGCTTTAAAACAGGAAAACCGTAACCCTAAGTATGCTGTCGTACAAATTCCGACAGAGGAAGTATCGCGCTTTATACAATTACCGACCGAAGGCACGCGGAAGAAAAAAAACATCATCCTGCTCGATGACATTATTCAAATGTGTATCGTACAAATTTTTCGCGGATTTGTTAAATTCGATACCATTGAAGCGTATTCATTTAAGTTAACGCGTGATGCCGAATATCGCCTCAATGAAGAAATAGATGAATCCTATGTGGATAAAATGTCCGAGAGTATGAAACAACGCTTAATCGCAGAACCCGTACGCGTGATCCATGATGACAACATGCCTGAATATATGGTCGATGATTTAGCCAAGCGCTTAAAACTTAAATCATCAGAAACATTACAAGAAGCAGGACACTATCGTAATTTCAAAGACTTCATTGGTTTTCCTAATGTGGGTAGAGCGTATCTAGAAAACCCCAAATTGCCTGCGATTAGTAGTCGTCAATTTAATGATTTTGATACGGTGTTTGAAGCTATTTCGCACGACGATATTCTCTTGTATTACCCATATCATCGCTTTTTACATTTCACAGAATTTGTCCGCCAAGCAGCATTTGATCGTAATGTGAGTCATATACGGCTAAATATTTATCGTGTGGCTTCTCAGTCCAGAATAATCAACTCCTTAATTGATGCCGTGGACAATGGTAAAAAAGTCACAGTCGTCGTCGAGCTGCGCGCTCGTTTTGATGAAGAAGCAAATATTCAATGGTCCAAACGCATGACAGATGCGGGCATTCGCGTTGTCTTTGGTAACCCGAATATCAAGATCCACTCTAAGTTATGCGTTATTAGCCGCGAAGAACGTGGTCAAACGATGCATTATGCGCATTTTGGTACGGGTAATTTTAACGAAAAAACAGCGAAGATATACACTGATTTTTCGTTATTTACCAAAAATCAAGAACTCGCACAAGAAGCACTCGATGTCTTTGATTTTATTATCAATCCTTATCGTAATGTGAAATTTAAGCATCTTCAGGTATCCCCTGTTAACTCACGCTTAAAAATCCAGTCATTTATCCGTACCGAGATCCAAAATTTGAACCAAAATTTACCTTCAGGGATAACCTTGAAAATTAATAACTTGGTGGATAAAGAGCTGATCGATGATCTGTATCGAGCAAGCCAAGCAGGCGTGAATATTCGGATTATCGTGCGGGGGATGTGTTCGCTGATCCCTGGTGTCAAAGACTTAAGTGAAAACATCACGATTATTAGTATTGTTGATCGTTTCTTAGAGCACCCTCGTGTCATGCTATTTGAAAATGGCGGTGACAAACGTGTCTTTATTTCATCGGCTGATTGGATGACCCGTAACATGGATAACCGAATAGAGGTCGGCGCACCGATTTATTCTCCACGTCTGATCGCACAAATCAGTGAGTTATTGGATTTGCAATTTAAAGATACCCTCAAAGCTCGAATTATTAATCAAGAACAAACTAACCCTTATGTCAAACGTGGCAATAAACGTCATTTACGCTCTCAATTAGCGACTTATGACTATTTAAAAGCAATAGAAAAAGCTGAGTTTCGAATACCACCAAAAGACTCTGCCGAATAACATCTATACTCGATAATAAGAACTCGATACACATAAACAAATAAGCACGACTTTAGGAATACCAGTTTGAGCCAACCAGAAATAGTCATCAATGATTTACCCGCCAACGAGTTTGAGCATATAGCTGCGCTTGATTTAGGCTCAAATAGTTTTCATTTAGTCGTGACTCGGATTGTTAATGGTTCCGTACAAATTGTGCATCGTGTAAAACAACGTGTCGAATTAGCCCAAGGTTTGGACGACGATTATAATCTATCTCAAGAAGCCATTGAACGTGGTCTCACCGCGCTGCATTTAATGCAAGAAAGCCTGCAAGGGTTTGCGCCTGAAAAAGTCCGTATTGTTGCCACCTATACCTTACGTAAAGCTCGTAACACTTATGATTTTATTCAACGTGCCCGTGCAATTCTGCCCTACCCGATTGAAGTTATTTCAGGCATGGAAGAAGCACGCTTAATATACTCAGGTGTCGCGCATACCTCTTTTGATGAGGGTCGGCGTTTGATTGTCGATATTGGTGGAGGCTCTACCGAATTTGTCATTGGTGATGGGTTTGAACCAGTTATTTGTCGTTCGTTGCAAATGGGCTGTGTCAGTTATACCAAACAATTTTTCCCCGATCCCAAAATCACTAAAAAGCAGTTCAAACGGGCTATTACTGCCGCTCAGCAAACGTTAGAATTCATCGAGAATCGCTACATCAAATTAGGTTGGCAAAAATGTATTGGTACATCTGGTACCATTAAAACGATTCTAAATTTAGTGCGCGAAAAAGGCACTAGTGATTATACTATTTTGACACTCGATGCCTTAAATGAACTGATGAATGATGCGATAAAAGCAGGTCATGTCGACGCGCTAACGGTTAATGCACAAGCCGTTGATAGAAAAGATGTCTTTTGTGCAGGGTTAGCAATTTTAATTGGTATATTTAAAAGTTTGAAAATCACACAAATGGATTTTTCATCCAGCGCCTTACGTGAAGGGGTGATTTTTGAAATGCATGAAAGTATTACTAAAGTCGATACCCGAGAGCGTACCGCGCAATCACTAGCGAAACAATATCATGTCGATACGATACAAGCCAAACGTGTACTCAATACCTGTCATGATTTAGTCGCCCAGAGCTCTTATAAGTGGCTAAAGAAAAAGCGCGTACTGAAAAACATATTGGGCTGGGCGTGTTTACTGCATGAAGTAGGCTTACATATCAACTCAAAAGGATTTCAACGCCATTCAGCGTATATTATTGCCAATACTGAACTAGCAGGATTTAACCTTGAAGAACAACGTCTGCTTGCCTTGTTAGTGCGGTTTTGTCGTAAGAAAATCAAAATGGAATTGTTTGCAGACTTTGAGCAATTTAGCCATGAACAAATCAAAGCTATGCTGGTGATTATGCGCCTGAGTGTCCTGTTGAATATTAAGCGTCAAGATGGTATTCATCCTGCGATATTTTTTGTCCCGGATAAAGACAAGATTGCCATCACGTTTGCCAATGAGTGGCTGGCAGAGAAACCTATCTTCTCTGCCGACCTCGCCCAAGAACAAAGGTACTTAGGCGTATTGGGTATCGATCTGACCGTCAAGTAATTTACGTGCTAGATGCTGCATAAATACCGGCAATCGCGGCATCCATCGTAGCAGTAAACTCCGCATCACTTTGCTGCGCGCTCACACCTTGGGTTAATGCCCGAGAAAAGCTCGCAATCATACCAGGATTAGCTGCCAAACGTGTATTGGCTTCATCACGCGCATAACCGCCTGATAACGCAACCACTTTTAGTGCCTTGGGATGAGCAATACAAGGTCCATAAAATCCATTCTCTTCTGGTAACGTCAATTTTAACATTACCTGCTGACCGTCTGGTATTTGGTCTAAATGACGCAGTAATGCAGCTTGTAACAGCGCCTCAGCTTGCGCTTTTTGTGGACTATTAATGTCAATTTCAGGCTCAATGATCGGCACTAAGCCTGCGTCTAATATTTGTTGACCCACTGCGAATTGTTGTGCAACAACCGCCTCAATGCCAGCTTCATTAGCCAGTTTAATCACCGAGCGCATTTTAGTGCCAAATACATCTTGGGCATTGGCTTTAATCAATAACTCCGCCAAATTATTAATCGGCTTCATCAGTTGCACACCATTAGCTTCATCCTCTAAGCCTTTGTCGACTTTTAAAAATGGTACTATGTGTTTTTCTTGCCATAAATAATGCGCTGTCGAGCGAGCCTCGATTTCACGGTCTAAGGTATTTTCAAATAAAATAGCACCGAGAACACGTTCACCATTGAATGCTGAATTGGTAATGATCCGTGTACGCATTTCATGAACTTTGCCAAACATTTCAGCATCGGTGCTGTATTCGTCTGGGGTCACACCATATAGCGCTAGGGCTTTAGGGGTAGAGCCTCCACTTTGATCAAGAGCGGCGATAAAGCCCGTTTCGTTGGCCACTTTTGCGAGCATGTCGCGTTGAATAGTTGACGGCATGTCATCTCTCCATGAGTATCTAAGCCTGTTTGAACAAGTATTTGTATATTGTTTACCTTTTCATTCAGGTCTTAGTGTAGGGTTACAAAGTTCCATTTCGTACTTATTATTATTATTGAGCGCACGATAATGAGGTTTATATTACTTTATTTTTCTCAACAACTATCTGTCCAATACTGCAACAGCAGGTAATGTCTTACCTTCTAAAAATTCTAAAAAGGCACCGCCTCCTGTTGAAATATAGGATATTTTGTCAGCAATGCCAAATTGATCGACCGCTGCAAGGGTGTCACCACCACCAGCAATAGAGAATGCATCACTCTCGGCAATCGCTAAGGCTATCGCTTTTGTACCAGCTGCAAACGGCGCTAATTCAAACACACCCACTGGGCCGTTCCATACTATAGTTCCTGCATTTTTCAATATTTCGCATAACTGCGCAGTAGATTCTGGACCCACATCAAATACCATATCGGTATCATTGATTTGATCAACCGCTTTAGTTTCAACTAAGGTATCAGCACTAAAACCTTGCCCCGTCACAACATCAACAGGCACTGGAATACTGCCACCATTAGCTTGCGCATCAGCTTGTAGTTTTTGCGCAGCAGGGATCAAGTCGGCTTCATACAATGATTTGCCCACATTATGACCTTGCGCTGCGATAAAGGTATTGGCTATTCCGCCACCCACGATTAACTGATCGACCATCGGTGCTAAGCTTTCTAATACCGTGAGTTTAGTAGAGACCTTAGAGCCACCTACAATCGCAACTAATGGACGTTTTGGATTATCCATTGCTTTACCTAATGCCAATAACTCACCACTTAATAAGGGGCCTGCGACGGCTTGGGCTGCAAATTTAGCAACGCCATGAGTTGAAGCTTGAGCGCGATGTGCCGTACCAAAGGCATCCATAACAAACACATCACATAATGCTGCATAACGCTGAGCTAATGCATCTGCGTCTTTTTTCTCACCGACATTAAAACGCACATTTTCTAATAATACGACTTGACCCGGCTGGCATTCAACCGAATCTAAATCTGTCGCTAACTGCACTGTTTGACCCAGTGCAGTAGATAAATAATCAGCCACTGGCTGCATCGAAAATTCAGCAGCAAACTCACCCTCAGTCGGACGACCAAGGTGTGACATCAAGATCACGGCAGCGCCTTTTTCTAAGGCTAGCTTAATTGTCGGTAATGATGCACGTAAACGGGCATCAGAGGTAATCGTACCGGCATTGATTGGCACATTAAGATCTTGGCGAATTAAGACACGTTTATTTTGTAAATCAATGTCTTGCATATTAGTAATAGTCATACTATTCCTTTAAATTAATTCTGTTTGAAAAAGGGAGATAACGCTAACGCTGTGTCTAACATGCGATTAGCAAAGCCCCATTCATTGTCACACCACACTAAGGTTTTGACTAATTGCCCATGGCTCACCCGCGTTTGCGAACCATCCACAATACATGAATGAGGATCATGATTGAAATCAACCGACACGAGCGGCTGTTCGGTATAATCTAATATACCGGCTAACTTGCCGAGTTTAGCTTGTTGTAACACTTGATTGACCTGTTTGATCGTCACTCTATCGCGTAATGTGACACTTAAATCCATTGCTGTGACATTGATTGTAGGCACACGTACGGCTATCGCTTCAAAACGTCCTGCAAATTTGGGTAAGATGCGTTCGATCCCTTGCGCTAGACGCGTATCCACAGGAATAATAGAGTGACTCGCTGCGCGCGTTCGGCGTAAATCAGGGTGAAATGCATCAATCACTTGTTGGTCATTCATGGATGAATGGATTGTGGTGATGGTGCCACTATCTACCCCAAATGCTTCATCCAGCGCCTGGATCACCGGTACAATACAGTTGGTGGTACATGAACCATTAGAAATTACCGTATCTGTTGCCCGCAATGACTCTTCGTTAATGCCAAAGATAATTGTCGCATCTACATCAGGTGAACCTGGCTCTGAAAGTAATACTTTTTTTGCGCCTTGGGCAATATGCTTTGCCGCTTCTGGTGCGTGCCCATACAAACCCGTACACTCAAATACGATATCAATATCCAATTCCCCCCAAGGGCAACCTTCAATCTCGTGTTCGTGTAGTAATTTGATAGCATCATCACCCACATGTAAGGTGTCAGGATGAACCAAATCGTCATGGCTTTTAGATAAGGCGACAGGAAAACCAAAGCGACCATGTGCGGTATCATATTTAAATAAATGCGCGATCCCTTCAGCGTCGGCAATCTCATTGATTGCCACCACTTGAATCGCATGAGTGCGGTTGGTTTCGTAAAGGGCGCGGAGTACATTGCGCCCAATCCGACCAAACCCATTGATAGCTACTCGTAACAAGCGTTATGCCTTATAAAGCGTTAGCGGCATCAACGACTGCTTGAGTCGTAATACCGAATAACTCATAGAGTTCTTTAGCTGGCGCAGACTCACCAAACGTGTCCATACCAATAATCGCACCGTTAAGGCCCACATATTTGTACCATGAATCTTTGGCTAAGGCTTCAACTGCAACGCGTTTAATGACTGCTGCTGGAAGTACGCTTTCTTTGTATTCTGCTGATTGAGCGTCGTACACATCCGTAGAAGGCATAGATACCACACGCACCGCTTTACCTTGCTCACTTAAGCGCTGTGCAGCGGCAACAGCTAGTTCTACTTCAGAACCGGTTGCAATCAAAATAATCTCAGGCGTGCTGGCGCTATCCACTAACACGTAACCGCCTTTTGCAATATCAGCAACTTGCGCTGGTGTACGTGGCTGTTGCTCACATCCTTGACGAGTAAATATTAATGTTGATGGACCATCAGTACGTTCAATCGCATATTTCCATGCAACGGCACTTTCTACTTGGTCACATGGACGCCAATTATCTAGATTTGGCGTTGCACGTAAAGACACTAACTGCTCTACAGGTTGATGCGTTGGACCATCTTCACCCAGACCAATCGAGTCATGCGTGTAGACAAATATCGCCGGTTGTTTCATTAATGCCGCCATACGTACGGCATTGCGTGCGTATTCCATAAACATTAAGAATGTCGCACCGTAAGCTTTGAAACCACCGTGTAAGACTAAGCCATTCATGATAGCTGACATACCAAATTCGCGCACACCGTAGTACAAGTAGTTACCACTGGCATCATCAGCACTGATCCCTTTACAACCAGACCAAATCGTCAAGTTAGAGCCTGCTAAATCGGCAGAACCGCCTAATAACTCAGGTAATAACGGACCATAAGCATTGAGTGCATTTTGCGATGCTTTACGGGTCGCAATGTTAACCGGATTAGCTTGTAAATCTGCAATATACGCATCGGCTTTGGCATTAAATGTAGCAGGTAATTCACCAGCAACACGACGCGTAAATTCAGCGGCAAGTTCAGGATAAGCATCTGCATAGGCTGCAAATAATTCCTGCCAAGCACCTTGTAGTTTAGTACCTTGGTCTTTGCGATCCCACTGTCCATAGATATCATCAGGAATTTCAAACGCACCAAATTCCCAGCCCAATGCTTTACGCGTTGCAGCAATTTCATCCGCACCTAATGGCGCACCATGACATGATTCTGTGCCTTGCTTGCTTGGGGAGCCAAAACCAATAATCGTCTTACAACAAATTAATGTCGGTTTATCCGACTCGGCTTGTGCTGTACGGATTGCAGAAGCGATTTCTTCAGGGTTATGCCCATCGACATCCGCAATGACTTGCCAGCCGTATGCTTCAAAGCGCGCAGGCGTATCATCAGAAAACCAGCCTTCTACTTCGCCATCAATAGAAATACCGTTGTCATCCCAAAATGCGATTAACTTGCCTAAACCTAAGGTGCCGGCTAATGAACACACTTCATGAGAAATGCCTTCCATCAAACAACCATCACCTAAAAAACTGTAGGTAAAGTGATCAACAACCGAAAACTCAGGACGGTTAAATTGCGCCGCTAAGGTTTTTTCAGCAATTGCCATACCGACTGCATTACTAATGCCTTGACCTAAAGGACCCGTCGTTGTTTCAACACCGGGTGCATAACCATATTCTGGATGGCCTGGTGTTTTTGAATGTAATTGACGGAAATTCTTTAACTCTTCAATCGGTAACGCATAGCCTGATAAATGTAGAAGTGAATACAACAACATAGAACCATGACCATTGGACAATACGAAACGATCGCGGTTCGCCCAAGACGGGTCGGTTGGATTATGACGCAAAAAATCTGACCATAATACCTGAGCAATGTCAGCCATTCCCATAGGGGCACCTGGGTGACCAGAGTTAGCTTGTTGAACAGCGTCCATACTTAATGCACGGATTGCATTCGCGAGTTGTTGGCGTGATGACATGAATGACTCCTGAGGTATCACAGCAAAAGTGGTAAGGTAGTATTTTTATGTACCAAAACAAATGCTTAAAGATTGTAAAAAATGGATTAATTGCATTGTCGCCTACCCGTGTGATTAGTTCAACACGTAATCGGAATAAACAGGATAATAAACAAGCTAATTAGACCAGTGTATTATTTAGTTAGAAGCTGATTACAAACTATGGGAATACAAATAGGAAGCAAAAGTGAACTAAAAATAAAAACTAATGTAAAAGACGTATAGACGTCTAGATGGTTAGACTGATAGAATTGGCGTCATCAAATCACATAATGTGGTTTAGTTAACGCCTATCAACATGAATAATAAGACTATTAGTCCCCAAGTAACAACAGTCTAATGGTTTACCCTGTAAAGAGGTCACTATGTCACAACATTTATTTACTTCAGAATCTGTTTCTGAAGGCCATCCAGATAAGATTGCCGATCAAATTTCTGATGCGGTACTTGATGCAATTTTAACCGAAGACCCAATGGCGCGTGTCGCGTGCGAAACATTCGTTAAAACAGGCATGGTGCTTGTCGGTGGTGAGATTAATACTCACGCTTGGGTCGATATTGAAAAGATTACCCGTGATACCGTACGTAACATTGGCTACATCAACTCAGAAATGGGTTTTGATGCTAATTCTTGTGCTGTCTTAAATGCGATTGGTAAACAATCTGACGACATTCATCAAGGTGTTGATCGTGGAGAGCGCGAAGAACAAGGCGCTGGCGATCAAGGATTGATGTTTGGTTACGCATGTAATGAAACTGAAGAATTAATGCCTGCACCGATTATGTATTCGCATAAATTAGTGCAAAAACAAGCTGAAATGAGAAAGTCGGGCAAGCTAGATTGGTTACGTCCAGACGCCAAATCACAAGTCACTTTTGTGTATGAAAATGGCCAGCCGATTGGTATTGATGCGGTCGTATTATCGACTCAGCACAGCGAAGATATTGCGACGCCAGCACTGCGTGAAGCCGTGATGGAAGAAATCATTAAACCCGTTTTGCCTGCTCACTGGATCACGCCTAAAACACAATTCCATATAAACCCTACTGGTCGATTTGTGATTGGTGGCCCAATGGGTGATTGCGGTTTGACTGGGCGTAAAATTATCGTTGATACTTATGGCGGTATGGCTCGTCATGGTGGTGGTGCGTTTTCAGGAAAAGATCCATCAAAAGTTGACCGTTCAGCCGCTTATGCAGGTCGTTATGTAGCTAAAAATATTGTAGCTGCGGGTCTTGCTGATAAATGTGAAATCCAAATTTCTTATGCTATTGGTGTGGTTGAGCCAACCTCAATCAGTATTAATACGTTTGGCACTGGTAAAGTAGACGACAGCGTCATTACCCAGCTTGTACGTGAGCACTTTGACTTGCGTCCTTATGGCCTAATTCAAATGTTAGATTTAGAACGTCCAATATATTTACCAACAGCCGCTTATGGCCACTTTGGTAATGCCGCTTATCCTTGGGAAAACACAGATATAGCTGCACAGCTAAGCGCCGCACTGTAATTAGTTGCAACGACATGTAATAGCAAAAAGGAGCCCTGAGGCTCCTTTTTTTATTGAATTATTATTCGTTGTCGATACTATATCTAATAACAACTTCTATGCTCAGAACAGGGAATGACACACTATGCGTATTTTACTTACTTTGCTCGCCATCACGGTTATTGCCGCTTGTTCGACCTCACCAACCGGACGCAATCAGGTCAAATTATTCTCTTCAGACCGGCTGAACTCAATGGGTAGCCAAACATTCGCGTCATTAAAGACAGAGCAAAAAATATCAAACAAACGCGTTGAAAATCAATATGTACAATGTATTGCAGACGCATTGATCCCATTTATTCCAGCGGGCACGTTTGATGGCGAATGGGAAGTTGTCGTATTTGAAGACGAACAGATCAACGCATTTGCGTTACCTGGCGGTAAGATTGGCGTCTATACAGGTATTTTAAACGTCGCTAAAACGCCAGATCAATTGGCGTCGGTCATGGGCCATGAAATTGGTCATGTTATTGCCGAGCATGGCAATGAAAGAATGTCGATTGCAACCCTATCAAACCTAGGGCTACAAATTACTAATGTCGGTCTAAAAAGTGCAGGAGTCACCGATAGTAATCAAGCACTAATGATGGCTGGAGCAGGTCTGCTAGCGCAGTATGGCGTGAATTTACCTTTTAGTCGTGCACATGAATCTGAATCCGATCTCATTGGTTTACAACTGATGGCTAAAGCGGGGTTTAATCCAAATGCTGCACCACAACTGTGGGAAAATATGGCCACAGCTTCAGCAGGTAAAACCCCACCAGAATGGCAATCAACTCACCCATCGCATGAAACGCGCATTACCGACTTAAAAGCCGCTATCCCTTCAGTTATGGCAGAATATTTAGCAGTAAAAACAAAGCCAATTTGTAAACCTTAACGTCTTAACATTATTATATTACGATCAAAAAAGGAGCATTAATCGCTCCTTTTTATTTGAATAATGGTTCAGTATTATTCAGATATTTCTTTGGGCTTAATCAACCATTCTCTGCCCTTGAGCATGCCTTGCCAGTAAATCGGGGGTAGCAGCTTCTCTTTTAGAAACCACGCTAATCGTGAAGGCTTAGTACTATCGATCAACCAGGTCGGGAATGTCGGTAACATAGTGCCACCATAGCCGAACTCTGCTAACACAATCTTGCCTTTTTCAACTGTCAACGGACATGAGCCATAACCATTATAAATGGTACGTTTTACTTTATATCCCATATCATGTAACACATTCCCAGCCACGACTGGCGCTTGCATACGTGCTGCTGCTGCGGTTTTTGCATTAGGTGCATTCATGACATCACCCAAACTATAAATATCAGGAAAATGTTTATGTTGCAGTGTCGCTTGATCAACATCGACCCAGCCGTTGTCATCGACTAACGGACTGACCTTAATAAAATCAGGTGCAGATTGGGGTGGTGCTACGTGGAGCATATCGAATTTTTTCTCAATCAGCTCAGCACTCGTATCAGGCCCTATTTGTTGAAAATAGGCAGTTTTATTCGGGCCATCGACTTTGACTAAGTTATGGAAAAAATGCAAATTTGCATTATATTTTTCTACATAACTCATCAGTGCTGGCACATATTCTTTGACACCAAATAACACTCCACCAGCATTACAAAAGTCCACGTCGATGTCTTTTAGCACACCCGTTGATAACCAATGATCGCAGGATAAGTACATGGCTTTTTGTGGTGCACCAGCACATTTAATTGGCATCGGAGGCTGAGTAAATATTACTTTACCGGATTTACATTGCTGCACTAATTCCCAAGTGTAAGGGGCAAGATCAAAACGATAATTAGAGGTAACGCCATTTTTACCTAAGGTATGAGTTAACCCTTCAATTTTATCCCAGTCTAATTTTAACCCCGGACATACGATCAACTTATCATAGGCAATGGTATGACAACCATCTAATAACACACGTTTTTGTTTAGGTTCGAACGCCGCGACAGCATGCTTGAGCCAAGTTACGCCTTTAGGGATCAACGAGGACATAGTTTTAACCGTTTCCTCAGGAGTAAACACCCCCGCCCCGACCAGCGTCCAACCAGGTTGATAATAATGAATATCCGCAGGATCGATCACTGCAATTTTTACGTTCGGCGCACGCTCTAAAATACTTGCGCAGACTGAAATACCTGCAGCACCTGCACCAACAACCACAATATCAAAAGTCTGGTCATTACTGTCACTCGGAGTTTTACCGCCATTGACAATGCGACGGACCACACCTGACATGTCATAACCCGCTAATTTAGTCGTATGCAATATTTCACTAGTGGTGAGCTGATCTGCCAGAGCCAATGCCCATAGCGTCGTTGAACGAGTCCCTGTGCGGCAATATGCAAACATCGGCGAGGGCAATGTCTCTAGATGCGTCTTAAATACTTCAGCATCTTCATCCATAACCTTGCCGCTGATCACTGGCTGGTAAACAATTTGAAGCCCTAGCGCTTCCGCCGCTTTTTGAATTTCGGTAAAACTAACCTGATCAGAACCCTCTCCATCAGGGCGGTGGCATACAATGGATTTAAACCCCAAATCAAAAATCGCTTGTACATCTGCGACACTAATTTGTGGTGACACGGAAATGTTTTTATTGATGTATCTGATATCCATAACGCTCTCCTAAAGGGCATTCACCGGGATTTTAATATACTGAAGGCCGTTTTCAGATTTGACTCCAAAATCACCTAAACGCATGTTAGTTTGAATTGATGGAAATAATAACTTAGGCACAGCCAACGTCGCATCTCGAGCTTCACGTTTTTTCACATATTCAGCAAACACAGTATCAGGTTTAATTTGAATATTATGGGCTTTTTCATCAGCGATACTCACTACAGCAATAGCAGCTTCACCATCATCGGGGTAGTCGTGACACAAATACACTTGGGTTTCATCCGGTAAAGTATAAAAGCGCTGTACCGTTTTAAACAAGTCGGCAGCACTGCCACCAGGAAAATCGCAACGAGCCGTACCTAAATGAGGCGCAAACATCGTATCGCCAACAAATATCGCCTGATTTTCTGCACAATAATAACTGGCGCAAGCTGGCGTATGACCCGGTGTTAACCACGCCGTCAACGTAATATTACCGATAGTGATCGTATCACCTTCATCTAATAACTGGTCAAACTGCTCGCCCGTAATCGGCGTATCTTCTTGATTACTAAACATCGGTACCCAAATCGCCAATACTTCTTTGATACCTTTACCCATCGCGGTTTGCCCACCAATATGGGTTTTCAAATAACTTGATGCGGTAATGTGATCGGCGTGAATATGTGATTCTAAGATCCATTCATTGGTTAAATCATGTTCTTTTATGTACGCAATAACCGCATCAGCACTGTCCGTTTTTACCGACCCAGAAAAATGGTCATAGTCTAATACTGAATCGATCACAGCACATTTTTTGGTAGATTCATCCACTACAACATGAGTGAAGGTGGCGGTAGCATTATCATGAAACGTTTTTACTAACATGTTCGGCTCCTTTAGAGTAATTCTTTAATGAAAATTAAAGTTGCGATGATCAGAGTAAAGTAAGCAAAGCCTTTTTGTAGCTTGTCTCCATCTAAGCGATCTGCGATTTTGGTTGCGATCCACATCCCTACCAACGTACAGGCTATTAACGAACCGATAAGCGTAAAATCAATCTCAATACCAGCTTGCAAATCACCGGTAAACCCAATCAGGGATTTTAAGGCAATAATTAAGAGTGATGCGCCGACGGCTTTTTTCATCTCCATGCCCATTAACAATACTAATGCTGGAATGATTAAAAAACCACCGCCGGCACCGAGCATGCCAGTTGCCATACCAACTAACGCGCCTTCAGCCACTATCAACAATGGATTATGCGAGCCTGATTGATGGGTGTTTGTAGACTGTTTTTTGGTTAACATCATGATGGCAGCTGCAAGCATTAATACGCCAAACGCCACCATAATCAACATGTCTTTACGCAATACAAACGGTGTCTCAAGTAGCACATCTGGTATCGCTGGCATGATAAAAGCACGAGTCACATAAACAGCAATAATCGATGGTATGGCAAACGTAATCGCCGCCTTCATCTCAATCAACCCTTGGCGATAATAACTTACCGCACCGAAGGCCGCGGTAAAACCAACAATTAATAATGAATATCCCGTCGCTGTACTCGGCTCTACATTTAATAAGTAGACTAATATTGGGACGGTAAGAATAGAACCACCACCACCGATGGTGCCTAATACGACACCCATCAGCACTGCTGCCAAAAATCCTAAAATAATCATGTATACTAAGCCTATTTGTATATTTAGTTATAATATATAACTAAATGAAATATAAGCAAGCGACTAATTAGACTTTATATATATAAAAAAATCATGCTAATACCGTTTTGATATATCCTAATAAAACCCCTTGATATATTAGTAAATGCTAATATAATATAAAAATGAAAAATATTGAAAACCTTTATAAGTCAGCAAGTAAGGCTGAAACCAAACTAAAATCATTAGCCAACTCTAATCGATTAATGCTTTTATGTTTATTACAAGATGCACCCAAAGATGTCAGTTCGCTAGTGACCGCAAGTGGCTTATCACAATCGGTGGTGTCGCAACATTTAGCGAAATTAAAAGAAGCTGACGTCGTTACGGCTGACAAAGAAGGCAAGTCCATTATTTACAAAATTACCGATCCGGTGACGTTATCGATTTTATCGTCACTGTATCTCGCTTATTGTTATCCCAATTAAAGAGAGCTTAATCTATGTCATACCAATCAATTAACAGCGTTGATGCTGAGCAATTATTAGCAAATAATGAAGCGGTTTTAATCGATGTCCGCGAACCTGCAGAACATCGTCAAGCCAATATTACTCAAGCACACCTCAAGCCATTAAGTAATCTCAATTTAGATGGCATTGATACCGCTAACAAGAAAGTGATTATTCATTGTCAAAAAGGGATGCGCGGACAAAAAGCCTGTCAAACCTTAGTTGAACAACATCCTGATACCGCATTTTATAATCTGGAAGGTGGGATTATCGCTTGGGAAACTGCGGGTATGGCTATCAACAAAACCAAATCTGCATTTTTACCGCTTGATCGCCAAGTTCAATTGACCATAGGTACGGGTGTTCTGACAGGCGTGATTTTGTCTCAAACGATCAATCCTAACTTTATTTGGTTATCGGGATTTTTTGGTGCAGGTATGATGTTTGCCGGCATTAGTGGTTTTTGTGGGCTGGGTCGCCTAATGGCAATTATGCCTTGGAATAAATAGGTTCTAACGCATCAGCGACAAACACCAACATAAACTGACAACAAAAAAGGACAGCTTAGTGAATTCTCTTCACACCGTTGTCCTTTTTTATTCGCTAAGGAAATATCGCTAACTTTACTTATCTAGATGCACATCCATTTGTGGGAAAGGAATCGAAATCCCCTCGGCATCAAAACGTAACTTCACCGCTTCAGTAAAATCAAATTTCAAGCCCCAATAATCAGAAGATTTAACCCATGGACGCACAATAAAATTAACGGAACTGTCAGCCAAGGCACCAACGGCTACTTTATATCCTGGCTCTTTTAACACCCTAGGATCATCATCTAACATAGACTCAAGGACTTTTTTTGCCTTTAACAAGTCATCGCCATAACCAATACCAAACTCCATATCCACACGGCGGGTGTCTTTAGCTGAATAATTAGTGATGTTATCACTGTAAATTTTACCATTGGGGACAATAATTTCTTTATTATCGCCGGTGTTCATAATGGTTGAAAATATCCC
The DNA here is from genome assembly GCA_002292215.1 of Glaciecola sp. UBA983. Classification (GTDB taxonomy): domain Bacteria; phylum Pseudomonadota; class Gammaproteobacteria; order Enterobacterales; family Alteromonadaceae; genus Opacimonas. The sequence continues at coordinate 77,624 of DBBN01000021.1, forward strand.
GATTGTCTTGACTGAACCCGACACACCGGCAGCGTCCACAAAATCACCCGCTTTAAACGGACGAAACACGAGTAACATGACACCAGCGGCGAAATTTTGCAACGACCCTTGTAATGACAAACCAATCGCTAAACCTGCAGCACCTAATATAGCCACTAGCGACGTTGTGTCTACGCCTAATTGGTCTAAAGAAGCGACAATAACGAACAACATCAAGATCGCATTAACAATCGATTTTAAGAAATCGATTAACATATCGTCATATTTGGATTTGGCCATGATTTTGCCAAATACACTCACTAATACCTTGACGACGATTTTACCAATCACATAAATAACTAACGCCAGTACAATATTGATGCCCCAAGGCATCACATAAGTATCAATAAAATTTTGTAGATCGAAGCTGACAAGCGCATTGCCGGCTCCCATCATTTGTTCTGTAACAGATTGAGTAGGGGCTGATGGTGTAGCCGGTTGCTCCGTCGGTGCTGCTTGTAATGTTGATGTAAACATCGCTAAGATAGACATTAATTTCTCCTATTATATTTATTGTCGATTGATTCTCGGCTACGAGATCACTGTGTTATCCATAACCTGTCATGTAAGTTAGCTAATTTATAATTTTTTGCAAACAAAAATTGTTTTAGATACAAATGACTTACCGTTATTTTGTCATTTTTGTTTACATATTTAATTGTATTTTTGTCAATCTAGTCTAAATTTCAATATAACTTTACACGTTATCTCAAACTCAACTCATTCAATTTTCATTAGTACATTTTTGACTGCTTTTCAATGTGTAAGCTTGTACTACAGATTATTAAAAGGACTTTATAATGTTCTATCTTTTAGGTTTATGTTTCGTCGTCGTAGCCTTACTCATATTTAGTTTAACTTCCGACAAAGGCCGCAATACTATTCATGCTAGGAATAGCGCAGAGTCTAAGTACAATCAGCCTATCACCCCAAAAAATACCGACACTTCATCTTTCAGCGTAAAAAATTAGCAGTAGCGCCCCAAATCGCGTATTGGTACAATTGAAAAAAAACACTATTAAGCCATTATGCGAATCCCTAGAGTCTTTGTTTCAGGCGACATTTGTGTCGATAATATTTACACATTAGAAAATGATGCCGCGCATCATTTAATTAATGTCTTACGCATCAAACAAGATCAGCCCATTGTGCTGTTTAATGGTGATGGAAATGAATATTCAGCCATCGTTAACGAAGTACAAAAGCGCAAAATGATTGTTAATGTTGATGCCAAACTTGCTTTGACTGTCGAGTCACGCTTCCCTATTCATCTTGGGCAAGGTATTGCCAAAGGTGATCGCATGGAAACTGTACTGCAAAAAGCGACCGAATTGGGTGTGACGGAAGTCACCCCGATTATTACCGAACGCTGTAATGTTAAATTATCGGCAGAACGTTGGGCAAAAAAATCCGCTCAATGGGAAAAGATCATTATTGGAGCGTGTGAACAATCAGGACGTAATGTCCTCCCTATATTACACCCACCTACTACGTTATCTCAATGGTGTAAACAATCGACCGAACAGTATCGTATTACGTTTGATCCGCATGCCCAGCAACACCTGCAAGCCTTACCGGTTAATCAACATGGAGTGCGTATTCTCATCGGTCCAGAGGGTGGGTTAAGCGAAGCCGAAACTTATGCCGCAGAGCAAACCGGCTTTAATACGGTCAAAATTGGCCCTCGAGTGTTACGTACAGAAACAGCTGCGATTGCTTCAATCGCCATTATTCAAGCTCAATATGGAGATCTCACACTATGAGTCTACGCATCGCAATAGTTATGGATCCAATTGCTAATATTACTCCTTATAAAGACACGTCATTTGCGTTGTGCCTTGAAGCGCAACGTCGAGGCTATGAGATCAGCTATATCGAGATGCAAGATCTGTTCATTGATAACGGGATCCCTTATGCACTAACTCGCTCATTAAGTGTGATTGACCGTGAAACCGATTTTTATACATTAGGCGAGCAGCAGACTCAGCTTTTAGGCGATTTTGATGCATTATTGATGCGCAAAGATCCGCCTGTTGACGATCAATTTATCTATGCCACACATATTTTTGAACTTGCGGAGCAATATGGCGTTGTCGTTGTCAATAAAGCCCAAGCCTTGCGCGATTTTAATGAAAAGCTATTCACCGCTTATTTTCCAGATTTAATCCCTGACACGTTAGTCACGCGTAGCAAAACATTAGCCAAAGCATTTCATGCTAAACATCAAGATATTATCTGCAAGCCTTTAGATGGTATGGGGGGGGCGTCTATTTTTAGGATCAAAGAAGATGCTAACAATTTAGGTGTAGTGATTGAAACCTTAACCCAAAATGGACAAAAGCTAGCGATGTTTCAAGCTTACTTACCTGCCATTAAAGATGGCGACAAACGCGTTCTTATCGTCAATGGTGAAGTCATGGATTACTGTCTTGCTCGATTACCACAAGGAACAGAAACTCGTGGTAATTTGGCAGCAGGTGGCATAGGCCGTCCGCAACCGATTAGTGCTAGCGATCGCGCATTAGCAGAAGCGATTGCCCCGACGTTAGTAAAGCATGGTATTTTGTTTGTAGGTTTAGATGTGATTGGTGACCGTGTTACCGAAATCAACATCACTTCTCCCACTTGTGTTCGTGAAATAGAAAAAGCCTCAGGTGTGAATATTTGTGGTAAATTATTTGATGCTGTCGCCCAACGTGTTGCAGCCAACCAAAACCAATAGGAACGTCACTATTCATGACTAGTTTTGCCAATCATTTACTTATTGCGATGCCTGCAATGCAAGATGCTGCGTTTGCCCGAACAGTAATCTATATCTTTGAGCATAATAAAGATGGAGCAATGGGCGTTGTTATTAATGCGCCTATTGAGATGAACCTTAAAGAAATGGTTGAACAAGCAGCGCCAGGCTCGGAAGTCAACGATACTAAAGGCGAGCAAATTATTGTCAAAGGTGGGCCAGTTAGTCCAGATAGAGGGTTTATTTTGCATTATCCGCATGGTGAATGGGAAGGCAGTATGCGTCTTAATGACGAGTTCACTGTCACTACATCAAAAGATATTGTGGGATGTATTGGCAACGAACGTGGTCCAGAAAAGCAAGTTATTGCACTCGGGTATGCTGGTTGGTCACCCGGACAACTAGAAGAAGAGCTGACTGATAATGCGTGGTTAATGATCCCCGCGACTCATAAATTAGTTTTTGACACTCCCCTTCATGATCGTTGGAGTCAATCGATAAAAGCACTCGGTATTGAACCTTGGCAATTGACAGAACAAGCAGGTCACGCCTAGTGAGTACTTACTTAGCATTTGATTTTGGCACCAAAAGTATTGGTGTTGCAATAGGTCAAACTATTACCGGTACCGCCCAACCACTTGCGGCGATTAAAGCTAAGGATGGGATCCCCAATTGGGATGAAATCACCCATTTGCATGCACAATGGCTACCCACAGCGATGCTTGTTGGCTTGCCGCTCAACATGGATGGTAGCGAACAAGAAATGACGATACGTGCGCGTAAGTTTGGACGACGCATTGCCGCACGTTGCAAAACCCAAGTATTGGAAGTCGATGAACGCCTCACGACAACCGATGCTAAATCACGTTTATTTGAACTCGGTGGCTACAAAAAACTCAGTAAAGAGAAAGTAGATAGTGTCTCTGCATGCGTAATTTTTGAAGCCTGGTACGAAACCCAAGGCTAACGCGTCGTTTGACACGACCAACAAATACCAAAATTAGCTTCATTATCTTCGTGACACTGAGCGCACTGCCAGTCCTCATCGTCAGCTAACGCAACTTGCTCAGCCAAAAAATCATCGACCCGTTGTTGTGCTCTAGGGCGCCACGATTCATCAACAAGCCATACCTCTGGTGCACTATCAATAGGCGATAACTCACCGATAGCGCCTTGTGCAAAATCATTTTTTACCACACAAGGGATCTTCGCATCATCAAGTAATTGCTTTATCTGATAAACTTTAAATACTTGCGCATCATAGTAAAATAGCGGCATTTCAATTCCTTAGGTGTTAGTCCATATCAAAGGAAACATTAGACAATGATCCTAGACTATTACCTGCCTTTTCATCAAGCTTTATCATCAAACGTAAGTCATTCGGCGAATCAGCATGATGTAATGCTTGTTCTAACGTAATTTTATTATCGCGATATAAGGCCATTAACGCGATATCAAATGTCTGCATCCCCATCTCTTTGCCTTTGGTCATGGCATCTTTAAGACCCGTCATTTCATTGCGTTGGATCAAATCACTAATCAAAGGAGAATTAAGTAACACTTCAATCGCAGCAACGCGACCTTTGCCATCAATCGTGGGTACAAGTTGCTGCGCGACAATCGCACGCATATTTAAACTCAGATCAAAACGTAATTTGTCATGCATATCTTTGGGTGCTAAATGCATAATGCGCTCAATCGCTTGATTGGCGTTGTTAGCGTGCAATGTAGCAACACATAAATGCCCCGTATCAGCAAAGGACATGGCATATTCCATCGTCTCCATCGACCGGATTTCACCTATTAAAATGACATCAGGTGCTTGGCGTAAGGAGCTTTTGAGCGCATCATCAAACGAATGGGTATCAATACCCACTTCACGTTGTGTCACAACACATTGTTGATGTTCATGAACAAATTCAATCGGATCCTCGATGGTCAAAATATGCCCAGAAGATTGTTTATTGCGATGGTCAATCAGTGCTGCAAGTGATGTGGATTTACCGGTGCCCGTGCCACCCACAAATAAGACTAATCCACGCTTTGCCATAATGATATTTTTTAACACGTCCGGTAACCCAAGATCATCGGCTTGTGGTATGTCAGTGACAATCCGGCGTACCACCATGCCTGGCATTTCACGCTGCCAAAAAGCCGAACAACGAAAGCGCCCAATACCATCGAGTGCAATAGCAAAATTACATTCTTTAGCCGTCTTAAATTGATGCAAATGGTCAGGAGTCATGGCTTCTTGAATAAGTTCATATGCATCCTGAGAGGTTAACACCGAACCAGCAATGTTTGTCATGCGACCATTAATTTTGGCGCTGACAGGACGTCCTACAGTAATAAATACATCCGAAGCCCCTTGAGTCACCATATTCTGTAAATGTTGTTCGAGATACACCTGTGACTCCTAAAAATTAGTAGATGGTTGTTTATCTTTGGATAGTTTTTTAGCATCTTCTTGCGTGATTTGCCCTTGTGCTACTAGGCGTTGTAGGCATTGATCCATCGTTTGCATGCCGTGGTTTTGGCCGGTTTGGATAATGGAATACATTTGAGGTACTTTATCTTCGCGGATCAAATTACGGATAGCCGGAACGCCAACCATAATTTCATGTGCTGCAATACGCCCTCCTCCGATTTTTTTCAGTAGATTTTGCGAAATAACGGCACGTAAACTTTCGGATAACATAGAGCGCACCATGGATTTTTCTGCGGCAGGAAATACATCGATTATCCTATCAATAGTTTTAGGGGCCGAATTGGTATGCAATGTAGCAAATACCAAATGCCCAGTTTCTGCAGCAGAGATGGCTAAACGAATCGTTTCTAAATCACGTAATTCTCCGACTAAAATCACATCTGGATCTTCTCGTAAAGCAGAGCGTAAGGCATTAGAGAAGCTTTTAGTATCTCGATGCACTTCACGTTGATTCATCAAACATAGCTTATTATCATGCACAAACTCAATTGGATCTTCGATGGTAAGAATATGTTCACGCTTGTGGGTATTAATGTAATCTATCATCGCCGCTAAGGTAGTCGATTTTCCGGAACCGGTTGCACCTGTAATTAAGACAATGCCAGTAGGTTGATTTAGAATTTCTTTAAATATAGCCGGAGCACCAAGTTCATCCAAGCTTAATACCTTACTTGGGATAGTTCTTAATACCGCTGCAGCTCCTCGGTTTTGCATAAAAGCGTTGACACGAAAACGCGCTAAATCATTAACTTCAAAAGAAAAATCCACTTCTAGATTTTCTTCGTATTCTTTACGTTGCATATCATTCATGATTTCATAAATGAGATTATGCACTTGTTGATGGTCGAGTTCTGGAATGTTTAATCGACGCATTTCACCATCGACTCGGATCATTGGAGGTAAACCTGCAGATAAATGCAGATCCGAGGCATTATTTTTGACACTAAAAGCTAAAAGTTCGGTAATATCCATTTTGTAACTCTACTTAATTCATAAATTAAAAAATCAGACCATGTCGAATACTATTGCAAACCAGTTGGAAAACACACTGAACCAAATAACGGTTGCGGCAAAACTAGCCCAACGAGATCCTGCTACTATCCAATTATTAGCGGTTAGCAAAACTAAACCCGTATCGGATTTAGTACTTGCGTATCAAGCTGGACAACGTCACTTTGGTGAAAACTATGTGCAAGAAGGTACTGAGAAGACTCAAGCCTTGGCGCATTTAAATGACATCGTCTGGCATTTTATCGGCCCGATTCAGTCAAATAAGAGTAAATTTATTGCCGAACACTTTGCTTGGTGTCACAGTATTGACCGCTTAAAAATCGCGCAGCGCTTAAATAATCAGCGATTGCCGTCACAAGACCCTTTACAAATATGCATCCAAATAAATATTGACCATGAAGAATCCAAAGCAGGAATTGCCCCAGAAGAATTAATGTCGATGGCAGCACAAATTGCAGAGATGGAACATTTAACGTTGCGTGGTATTATGGCAATCCCGAAAGCATCCGCTGATTATGACACTCAATTATCTAGTTTTTCCCGCTTAGCAGCGCTATTTGGACAGCTCAAAACACGCTACCCTCAAGTAGACACGTTATCCATGGGCATGAGTAGCGACCTTAATGCCGCGATTGCAGCAGGATCAACTATGGTAAGGGTTGGCACTGGGATCTTTGGCCAACGCCAGTAACGGAACGATTTTTATTATTTACAGAACGGAGTCACTATGGCGCAAACGAATACCCAAAACACATCGCATTCACAAACTGACACCTTTTCACCGGTTAAGATCGCGTTTATCGGTGCGGGTAATATGACTAAAGCTATTATCAAAGGGATGGTTGCCAATGGCTACCCTGCTGATTTAATTATGGCGACGAATCCCAGCTTACCTAAACTTACTGCATTACAAGCAGAGACCGGTTGTCATATTAGTCAGGACAATGCTACCGCACTAACGTTTGCAACGACCGTCGTACTGGCCGTCAAGCCACAAATGTTGGCTCAAGTCTGTGCTGTTTTACCAGTAAGTGACGTGCCTAAAACACAGTTTATTTCTATTGCTGCAGGAGTGAGTGTTGCGCGTTTACAAGACATGCTAGGTGCGCCCTGCTCAATCGTTAGAACAATGCCAAATACCCCCTCGTCTATCGGTATGGGGATGACTGGACTCTACGCGTCAGCAGATACACCGCAGAGCCTAAAAGATTGCGCAGAATATGTATTAACTCAAGTGGGAGATGTATTATGGGTCGCCCATGAGGAAGATATCAACACTGTCATTGCCGCGGCTGGCTCCTCACCGGCATATTTATTTTTATTTGCAGAAGCAATGCAAGCAAAAACTGAAGCTTTAGGTTTATCTGCAGAGGATGCTAAGCGCCTAGTCGCACAGGCATTGGCCGGTGCTGGTGCGATGTTATTAGCCAATCCCGATACAGATTTTGGCACGCTTCGCAAACAAGTCACTTCTAAAGGGGGAACAACGGCACAAGCAATTGATTATTTCAATCAAGCACAACTTGCCGATATAATAGCAGGTGCGATGCAAGCAGCTGTAGACAGAGCCGTAGCCATGCAATCTAGCATGTAATTTTTTTTACCTTAACCGGATTATCTAAATAGGATTTTTATGAGCGCTTCATTTTTTTTAGTCGATACGTTTTTTAACTTGTACCTGATGGTCGTCATTTTACGCTTATGGTTACAATTTGTGCGTGCTGATTTTTATAACCCATTTTCACAATTCGTTGTCAAAGCCACCCAACCGGTTGTTGCGCCTTTACGTCGCATCATTCCATCAATGGGCGCATTTGATAGTGCGACATTTGTATTTGCCTTATTAATTGCATGCACCAAAATAACGGTGATTAGTCTATTTTTCTCGAATGCAGCTTTCAATCCACTTGCAGTGCTCATTATTGGCAGTATCACGTTACTTAAACAATTTTTATCGTTGATCTTTTGGATGTTAATTTTACGTGCGATCTTAAGTTGGGTATCCCAAGGGGGCAATCCGTTTGAGTATGTGTTGTCACAATTAACCGAGCCCCTTCTCGCTCCAATCCGTAGAATAATCCCGCCATTAGGTGGCTTGGATTTGTCGGTATTGATTGCGATTATTGCATTACAGTTCATACAATTGTTGTTACAAGACTTGATTGGTCCGTTTTAATCTCTCATCCGTTAAAACCTGAACATTACTCTCATAGATAAAAGGTGACACATGCACATTCGATTATTTCTAGCGACATTAACAATAACACTGAGCTTAGTATTTGGAATTAGTTTTAACGCTCAAGCTGAACAGAAAGTGACGCTAGGAAAATGGGATGTGCATTACATTGTCTTTGATACCACGTTTTTAACCCCTGAAATCGCCAAAGCCAATGGCATTGTTCGTAGTAAATATAATGCGTTGGTTAACATATCAGTATTAGACACTGCGACCCAGGTTGCCCAACGAGTCGATATTAGCGGCACGGCTAGAAACCTTATCGGGACAACCAAAGAACTGAAATTTAAACGTGTTATCGATGGTGATGCGATTTATTATCTTGCGCCCTTGTCGTTTCGGCATGGCGAGAATTACACCTTTGACATCACACTACGTCAAGTAACAGAAGAACAAACGCTGACCTTTAAGCACGAAATGTTTGTCGAATGAATAGATATCTATAAATATCAATATAGATAAACCTGTCTGAATTTTTTACAACCATCTATCCTTTAAAATGAAATACCTTTTTATTTCAAATAGTTATAATTAGGAACATTTATTGCAGTAAATAGATTGATTCGCTGGATGCCTGCAGTACTTCCATAATTTCAATTAATTACGAACACTAGGATAGTGCAATGAATAATAAATTTAAGGATCTTTTTTCGAAGGCTGCACTGAGTACATTGCTATTAGCATCAGCCAGTGCACTGCAAACCTCACACGCCTCTGTATTACTCTCCGGTTGGGATACTTCACCTTCAGCAACCAGCGTTTATGGCCAGATTGCCATGCCTAAAAATGATGACTCATCGAGCCGATATTTTAGCTTTAATGAATTCACCGAGTTAAACTTCGATTCAGGTGTCAACTTTTTTGGCAATACATACAATGGGTTTTACGTTAACAATAATGGGAACATTACGTTTCAAAGCGCGTTAAGTTCGTTTACGCCTAATCCATTCCCACAATCCAACCAACCCATGATCGCCCCCTATTGGGCTGATGTAGATACCCGTTGTTCCGCTTGCGGCAACGTCTACCTGGGCGCATCAGATGCCAATACTATGGTATTTACGTGGGATTCTGTTGGTGTATATAGTAATAATGCGTCAACCACTAACACCTTCCAACTGGTATTGATAGACCGAGCAGACGAAGGCGCAGGCAACTTTGATGTTCAATTTCGCTATGAGGATATTAACTGGACTACCGGCAGCGCTTCTAGTGGGGTACCTGCTCAAGCAGGCTATGATGCTGGTGATGGTACGAATTTCTTCACCTTACCTGGTTCACGAACCAGTGCGGTAGCTAATCTTGATGAGATCTTCAGCAACACATCAACGCCCGGTATTTGGAGTTTTGAAATTCGTGAAGGTGCTTTACCTGGCGCATCCCCGGCTAACCCAATCATGCCTGTTATCGATCCGTCTAACCCGACTAATTTTCATTTTGAATTTGAAGTAATCGATCCTAACACTCGTATCTTTATCGATCCGGATGTTGCTATCGGATATGACTATATTGTTAACTCTGGACCTAATTTCGCTTCAGTATTATTGCCTACAGGGTTTGACGATAATCTATTTGATTTATGGTTGTGGGATAGTTTAGTGGGAGATTGGTTTGATGCAAGTATCGAAATCACTGGTGGTATCGCGTACAACTTTGCGAATGCTGTCGACCGTTTCCGTATTTTAGGCATTGATATCAGTAATATGGTGGATCCAACCCTCCCTGATGTCTTTATTGCAGGTTTAACTTTCGACTCAACAGGTTCGTTGAACATGGATCAAATTGCGATCACTCAGTTTGTTAATACCGGTCCAGGACCGGATCCTGTAAATGCACCCGGTACATTGTTGATTTTATTGACTAGTGGATTATTGATATTTGCGAGAAAACGTAAACTACACTAATCTCATAATTAAAGTATCTGGACAAGTAAGTATGAAGGGGATTGATTTAATCCCCTTTTTTTTAAGGATTAATCTATGAGTCAGTCACGTATAACATTGTTTTTTTCGCTGCGTTCTTCACTTATTTTTATCGTTAACTGCCTGGGTATAGTGACCATTTTATCGAGCATTATGTTCAGCGGATTGTTTATCGGATCATCCCATGCGCAAACTGTAAAAAGTGAAACCTTCGGTTCCTGGAGTGTCAGTTGTGGCCCACAAAATTGTGCCATGACTCAATTAGTTGCCAGGGATGAGGCAGCAAAACAAGTCATGTTAGGCGTATCCATAAACTATGCATTTGCGAGTGAGCTCGGTGCACTAATGGTGCGTTTACCGGCGAATATCAATAAGGCAAGTGGTCTAGGGATCAAAGTCGATGCTCATCCGGCTATTCAATTACCTATTTCCCAGTGTACCTCCGCCGCATGTCAGTCAATGATCAAAATTGATCAAAAACTACTGACCGAATTTTCCACTGGGACCGTCGCCAAATTTGCTTACGCCATTAACACACAGCAATTTATTTTACCTATTTCATTAACTGAGTTTGAGCGAGCATATCACTCACTAACCAACGAGCAAATGCGTCTGAATCAACACTTGCTCAACCACAATTAAATGATAACTCTGAATGTTTGATTACGTTCCCGCGTGACTTAATTAAGCCGGGCGATCTTGCTCTAACCGGACAAAAACTAAGCTTGTAGCGGTGCTTTGCTCTGGGGAAAAACGATAACCAGCCGTATTAAACTCACTAAGTTGAGCCACATTATCAATACGGTTTTGAATAATAAATCGTGCCATTAACCCGCGGGCTTTTTTGGCGTAGAAACTAATTATTTTCACTTTGCCATTTTTTTCATCTTTAAATACCGGCGTAATGATTTGCGCATTTAGCTCTTTAGGTTTGACGGCGGAAAAATACTCAGTTGAGGCTAAGTTAACCAATACTGGTTGAGCTTCAGTCTCTTGTTCAGCAAGCGTCTCATTGAGGTTATTCGTAATCGTTAACCCCCAATATTCATACAGGTTTTTGCCTTTTTCTGTCGCCAACTTAGTGCCCATTTCAAGACGATAAGGTTGCATTAAATCTAGTGGTCGCAAGACCCCATACAAACCAGACAAAATACGTAAATGTTGCTGAGCATAGTCTAAGTCTGCTGCACTTAAGGAGCCAGCATCTAATCCAGTATACACATCGCCATTAAATGCTAAGGCTGCTTGGCGCGCATTCTCTGAGGTAAATGGCATCTTAAACGTCGCAAAACGTTCGGCATTTAACAATGCTAACTTATCACTGATCCCCATCAAACCAGACAAATCTGCAGGTGTGAGTGTTTGGCACACCTTTAGCAACGATTGTGTATCGTCCAGTAATGCCGGTTGGCTAAACAGTTTAGTCGCAACCGGCGTGGTGTAATCTAGATTTTTGGCTGGAGAAACAACAACTAACATCGACAGATTCCTTAATAATGATTTTAATATTTAACTCATTAAACTTTAGTCATATCTTAACATAAACTATGTTTTGATTTTACTACTGGTTACTATACGGACTTGAATACTCCACTGCTAATGAGAAAAATCTATTATATTCATCGCTTTATTCTCATTCAGCCCTAGCCATTTTTTAATGAGCAAGGTAATCTATACACAATCACATATTCTAAGGATTATTATGTCTAACTTACTTACCGCACTTCGCGCTGTTACTACTGTTGTTGCTGATACTGGCGATGTGGATGCAATCAAAAAATATGCGCCGGTTGATGCCACTACCAACCCATCATTATTATTAAAAGCAGCGGATATTCCGCAGTATTCAGTCATGATTGATGATGCGATTGCATGGGCGAAAACACAAAGTAATGATGCGGTACAACAAGTCGCAGATGCTGCTGATAAATTAGCGGTGTTAATCGGTAAAGAAATTGTCGGCGTGATCCCAGGTCGTATTTCCACTGAAGTCGATGCACGTTTATCGTTTGATACTAAAGCGACCGTTGCTAAAGCACAAAAGCTCATTGCCATGTATGCTGACGAAGGGATCAGTAAAGACCGTATATTGATTAAAATGGCATCGACATGGGAAGGCATTAAAGCCGCTGAAGAATTAGAACAACAAGGCATTCAATGTAACTTAACGTTATTATTTTCCTTTGCTCAAGCACGTGCTTGTGCTGAAGCAAATGTTTTCTTAATTTCACCATTCGTGGGTCGTATTTTAGATTGGTACAAAAAATCAACTGGCAAAGATAGTTTTCCTGGTGCAGAAGATCCAGGTGTGCAGTCGGTTTCTAAAATTTATGATTACTACAAAGCGCATGGCTACAAAACTGTTGTGATGGGTGCAAGCTTCCGTAACACTGATGAGATCATTGAACTTGCCGGTTGTGACCGTTTAACCATTGCCCCTGCATTATTAGAAGAATTAGCCAATACTCAAGGTGAGTTGATGGTTAAGTTACAAGATAAAGGGGCAACCACACCTCCTCCTGCCGCCCTAAGCGAAAGTGAATACCGTTGGGACATGAATGAAGATGCGATGGCAACTGAAAAGCTCGCAGAGGGCATTCGTAACTTCACCGTTGATCAAATTAAACTTGAAGCATTGTTACAAGCTAAACTGTAATTTACACAACACGAATGATAAAGGACATGACATTAAATGAGTATTTCAAATAGCGCACCTTGGAAAAGATTAGCAGACCTAGCACAAGTTCATCAACATGAGCATATGCGCGATTGGTTCGCACAAGATCCAACGCGAGCGCAAACATTTAATCAATCAGCGTGTGGGATCAATGTCGATTTTTCTAAAAATACCGTTACCCCTGCAATTTTTGAACAGCTTTTAACGTTAGCCGAAACAGCAGGTGTCGAAGATGCACGTGCCGCCATGTTTGCCGGAAAACCCATTAATTACACTGAAAATCGCGCTGTGCTGCACATTGCTCTGCGCAATTTTGGTTCCACCCCTATCATTGTGGAAGGTCAAGACGTACTCCCGCAAGTTCAAGCTACACGCGCTAAAGTGAAAGCATTCACAGAAGCGCTGCATGATGGCGTCCACACTGGTTACACTGGTAAAAAAATTACTGATGTTGTCAGCATAGGGATTGGTGGGTCATTTTTAGGTCCAAAAATCATGACAGAGGCGTTAAAGCCTTATCATCAACATAACCTAAATGTGCATTTCGTTGCGAATGTCGATGGTTGTCATATTCAAGATGTGCTCGCTGAGCGTGATCCTGAAACTACTTTGGTATTGATGTCGTCTAAGTCATTTGGCACTCAAGAAACTAAACAAAATACCCTCACAGCCAAAGCATGGTTCCTAGGTACAGGCGCACCAGCTGAGGCAGTTGCTCAGCATTTTGCGGCGATTTCATCGAATGTCCCTGCGGCAGTTGAATTTGGTATGAATCCAGAATTAGTTTTTCCAATGGATGATTGGGTTGGTGGACGTTATTCGTTATGGTCTGCAATTGGTATGCCGATAGCTTTAGCGATAGGGTATGCAAATTTTGAAGCCTTACTAAAAGGCGCCTATGCTATGGACACGCATTTTCAAGAGACCCCTTTAGCGCAAAACTTACCCGTGATCCTCGGCATGCTCGGCGTGTGGTATCGTAATTTCCAAGATGCGCAGAGTCATGTACTTCTCCCTTATTATCATTACCTACGAGGCTTCCCTGCTTACGTACAGCAACTTGATATGGAATCTAATGGTAAGCGCAATGTTGCAGATGGTAGCGCGGTAGATTACGCGACAGGCCCGATAATCTTTGGTTCAGAAGGCACCAATGGTCAGCATTCCTTCCATCAGTTAATCCACCAAGGCGATACGATCATTCCGGCTGATTTTATTATGCCGTTGAATGTGCCTAACCAAAACGACGCGCACCATGCGATGTTAGCTTCTAATTGTTTTGGGCAGACCCAAGCGTTAATGCAAGGTAAAACCTTCGAAGAATGCCGTGCTGAATTGCCTGATGCATTGACTGATGCTGAAAAAGATACATTAGCAGCGCATAAAGTCATGCCGGGTAATAAACCGTCGAACACCATTACCTTTGACCAACTTGACCCATTTACATTAGGGGCTATGGTGGCACTGTATGAACATAAAGTCTTTGTACAAGGCGTGATATGGGGAGTTAATAGCTTCGACCAATGGGGTGTTGAGTTAGGTAAAGTATTAGGTAATCAAGTATTGGATGCGATTCATAGCGGCGAAATGCATGCCTCTATGGATAGTTCCACGCAAGCGTTAATTAACCAGTTTAGAGCAGCGCTAAAGCAATAATACGTGCAGTGACAAAATTAATATACAGCATTAAAACCGGCGAAGGATCGTCGTTATTTTAGTATTTTATATCATTTTTATAGTTCTATAGACCAAAAATATCTATTCAATTATTGGAAAATTGCCGATTAATAATAAATACTGAATACATCATGCAGCTGTCATGATTTAGTCAATGAAATGTCATGAAACTTTATTATATTGTGTTTAAGTTATATGGGTAAATCACGTAAGGAAATTTACCCATGTCATTTGAATACTACCCTTATAATAATCGTTACATTGGTCGTAACATTACTCGGATGTCAGAAGATTCGACATCATACACGGAGGTTCTCATGGAAGAATCAATAATGTTAGAAAGTGAACATCATTCAAACAAAGCCAAACGTAAAAACAAAAAACGTAAATGGCAGGAAATCGAGGCAATTAAGGAAGATAATCGTTTGCGAAAAGAGCTCAATGCGCTTGATTACGATTACGATTTTTCAGACGAAGGTTACTAACAGGTTNNTGTTGTATAAGGTTAAGTTAAAAAAGGGTAGATGCTGAAGTATCTACCCTTTTTTCGTTATTACCTTGAATGGTCGTGGAGTAAGTTACACTTGCCAGTCAATGGGCGATAAGCCTTTTTTGACCAACCATTCATTACCATGCAGGAAATGATGACAACCGAAGAATCCCCGATGCGCTGATAATGGCGAAGGATGAGGTGCATTCAAGATCAAATGGTGCTTGCAATCAATCTGACGGATTTGCTTAGCAAATTTCTGTGCATGTGCACCCCATAACATAAAGACCACATTAGGTTGTGAATGCGCGACTGTCTCTAAAAT
>DBBN01000092.1 GCA_002292215.1 Glaciecola sp. UBA983
ACAGGTCGTAAATTTTTGACAAATATCTTGCATATGGGCGGCAGTAAAGAGCCGATGGAATTGTTTGTTAATTTTAAAGGGCGAGAGCCAAGCGTAGATGCGCTATTGCGTCATAGCGGTATTAGTAGCGTCGCTGCAGCATAAGCCGATTGGGATGGTGTTATGCCATCCCTGCCACATTGTCACCTGTCGCATAGGCAATGGTTTGACTTATCTCTTGCAAACTCAAACCGGATTCTTTGCGCCATTGATTAAAAGCATTTTGGATCGTCGACAAACTGCGTTTGCTATTTAACCCACCATCAATCAGTTTGTGTGCTCTAAAATAGGCTTCAATATCACGTGATAAAATAAACGTGTCTTTGCCTACAGCGCGGAGTGCGTAGGGGCCGGTATTGCCACCTAAGCGTGCACCGTGTTGTTTTAGGTAAGCCCATAGACCGATTGTGTCTTCGGCAGGCCAATCAGCGAGCCATTGACCGACAGAGCCATGCGCTTGAACAATATCATGAAGCATAAACGCATTATCTCTAATCGTACGGACTTTATTTAAGTTGCGAATGATTTTCGGGTCTGTTGCCTTTTTCTCCAGCATATCATCCGGCATCATCATTAGTTTGTTGATATCAAAGTGCCAGAATACCTCTTCAAAATCAGGCCATTTATTTCTGACGACACGCCATACAAAACCAGATTGAAAGACTTTTTTGGACATTTCAGACAATATTTCATTGCTAGGGGTTTCTGCCAGTTGCCGATGAGACTTGGGTTGCGATAGAAGGAGAGTTAGCATTGCTTCACTGCCTTTGCGTTGTGCAGCTCGGCTATATATTGTGTGAAACTTTTCCATTTGAACCTCGTTGTTATAATTAGTCTTAAATGCTATTTTTAGTTAATTGTTATTTTGCAGTAAGATTGACGCAATATAATAGATAAGATACCGAGTTTCAGATCAATTTTAAATACTTTATTTTAAAGCACTACTTGTGTAATATTTCGCACATGATTTATGGGTTCCACACTTATAAACAAGCACGTTCATACGGAGTGCTTTCGTCAGTTTTACCTTCTAAGGAACGCCAAAATGGCAGAGAATCAGTCAAGTAGTCAGCCAAGTAATCAAACACATTTTGGCTTTAAACAAGTCGACGAAGATCAAAAAGAATCAATGGTTGCAGAAGTATTTCATTCTGTTGCTGCAAAATATGATGTGATGAATGATGTCATGTCACTGGGTATTCATCGCATTTGGAAACGATATACAATAGATTGCTCAGGTGCACGAAAAGGGCATCACATCCTTGATTTAGCCGGTGGAACGGGTGATTTAACTGCTAAATTTTCACGTATTGTTGGATCTGAGGGCTCGGTAACCTTGTCCGATATCAATCCTTCTATGCTCGAAGTAGGCAAAGATAAACTCCGAGATATGGGCTTGGTCGACAACATCAAATACGTCGAAGCCAATGCTGAAACCTTGCCATTTCCAGATAACTCCTTTGATATTGTGACGATGGCATTTGGTTTACGTAATGTGACACATAAAGAAAATGCTTTGGCATCTATTTTTAGAGTGCTCAAGCCTGGTGGTCGTTTGTTAGTACTTGAGTTTTCCAAGCCGACGTCTACCGTCCTTGAAAAGATTTACGATACGTATTCATTTCATTTATTACCAAAGATGGGTAAATTAGTGGCGAATGATGAAGATTCTTATCGCTATTTAGCAGAGTCAATTCGTATGCATCCAGACCAAGATACGTTGGAGAAAATGATGCAAGATGCTGGTTTTGAGGGGACTTCCTACACTAATTTAACCGGCGGCATTGTTGCGTTGCATCGTGGATTTAAATATTAATGCCGCTTAAACAATTTATATCAGGGGTCGCCGAATTTAGTGCCAATGAAGTCTTGCAGTTGGATAGCGAATATCAAACGTACTTACAGCCTTTATCCGGTAAATCGTTAGCACTGACATTATTACCTATCGAACAAACGATCCAGTTGCAATTTACTGATTCTCGGATTGACATTTTGTTGCCAAATAATCGTGCTGATGACGTTGGCAGTGAAATTGGCAGTGAAGTTGACAGTGATTGCCATTTGACTATCCAGCTTTCAGCATTGTCGCAATTACGTGATACCAACCAACTCACTACGTTAATCAAACAAGATAAATTAGATATTAAAGGTGATTTAAGTGTCGCTCAACATTTGAGTGCATTGGTCAATGGCTTAGATTTAGATCTAACTGAGATTTTAACTAATAAAATTGGCGATGTTCCGGCGCATAGCATCATGGGAACGGCGTCGGCAGTTGTCAATTATGTAAAATATGTCAAACAGCATTTTGACATCACGCTTGGCGAGGCATTAATAGAAGAAAAGCAGTTAGTTGCTTCACCATTGGCACTGGCTAATTTTAGTGATGAGGTGACTGATACTCGCTATTGGTGTGACAGATTGGCTGCTCGATTAGCGATTTTAGAAAAAAAACAACTTGCAGGTGATAAGTAACATGGCGTCTAAACGGTTTTATCAGATTGCAAAAGTTGTACTTCAATTTGGTTTGGATGACTTAATTCCAGGCCATTGGATCCCTTGGTATGCCAAAGCGGGTAGGTATTCTTTGTTCTGGCTGCGTAATCGCCATACCGATAAATCAAGAGGGCAACGCGCGCGTTTAGCCTTAGAAACGTTAGGTCCGGTATTTATCAAATTTGGTCAGATGCTGTCGACGCGACGTGATTTGATCCCCGCTGATATTGCTGATGAACTCGCAATTTTACAAGACCATGTCATTCCATTTGATGGCAAAATTGCTGAAGCGACGATCCTTGCATCCCTCAATATTGCTGCCATAGAGGAAATCTTCACTGATTTTGATTCAGTCCCTCTGGCATCGGCGTCGATTGCCCAAGTCCATACTGCGAAGTTAAAAGACAGAGGTGACGAAGTCGTCATAAAAGTAATTCGCCCAGGGATCGAGCCGATTATTGAATCAGATGTTGAATTACTGCGCAGTATCGCGACGGTAGTTCAAAAATGGTTGCCGGACGGCAAACGCATGCGGCCGGTTGAAGTGGTTGAAGAATATCAAAAAACTATTTTTGATGAACTTGATTTGGTGCGAGAATCTACCAATGGGATGGCGATTAAGCATAATTTTTCTGATTCTAAAGCGCTGTATGTACCGCATTTTTATACTGAATATTGTACGCGAGATGTCATTGTTATTGAACGTATATACGGTATTCCGGTGTCAGATAAAGCTGCCTTGTTAGCACAAGGTACGGATATGAAAAAACTAGCAGAACGTGGTGTGGAAGTCTTTTTCACACAGGTCTTCCGCGATAGTTTGTTCCATGCGGATATGCATCCGGGAAACATTTTTGTCAGTACCCAAAGACCGGAGGACCCTTATTACATTGGGATTGATTACGGGATTGTAGGGACGTTAAATGCTCAAGATAAGCATTACTTAGCAGCCAACTTTATTGCATTTTTTAATCGTGATTATCGTAAGGTTGCTGAATTACATGTGGATTCTGGTTGGGTGCCAATGGATACCAATGTCGATGATTTAGAAATGGCGATATGCTCAGTCTGTGATCCGATTTTTCAAAAACCATTAGATGAAATCTCGTTTGGGCATGTATTGTTGCAGTTATTTAATACCGCAAGACGATTTAATATGGTGGTTCAACCCCAACTGGTGTTACTGCAAAAAACGTTATTGTATGTTGAAGGACTCGGTCGTCATTTATACCCGCAGTTAGATTTGTGGTCGACGGCGAAGCCTTTTTTAGAAAATTGGATGAATGAACAGATTGGCTTTAAAGCGTTTTATACTAAAATAAAAAATAACGCACCATTTTGGGCTGAAAAATTACCCGATATGCCTGATCTGATATTCAATACACTGAGTCAACTCAAAACGTTACCTGAGCTTCAGCATAAGCAGTTTACTGAACTTAAAGCGCAACAGTTAGCGAACCAAAAATCTACATTGTACGGGATGATCGGCTCGACTTGTTTCGTGATTGGAGTATTGCTAGTGTTTAACGCAATGCCGATTTATTATGAATTGGTTGCGTTTGCTGTGGGTGGGATATTTTGGTTTAAAGCCTTGTCAAAGCTGATTCAAAAAGATTAAAACTGATACATGTGGTCTTTGCCATAAAAGGCCTCAAAGCGCAGAGCTAAACCATATGAAGGTTCGAAATCTTCTTTATCGAGCCATAAAATAAAGGGCTCAACTTCAAAAAATAACCATTTACGTAGCGGGTTACTTCTAAGTTTTGCGCTTAGATAAACCTGCTCAGTATGATTATTGGGCTCGGTTAATCCCTGAATATAAAAGGTATATACCAGCGTAGATTGCAAATCTAAACGAAAGTATCGTTGTGCTTCAATATGCCATTTAAATTCATTACGTTTGTCAGAGTAATGCCAGCGGTGACTTAGTTTATCTAGCTTTTGACCATCGTGTTCAAACAACACTGATGCGCCAATTTCAGCACCTAGATGATCGCGGTTATAGTAATGCAATTGGGTGTCGTAGAGTAAATTCGTTTTATTATCGATATTATACAAATCGCGATACGTGGCTCGGGCAAAGACTTGATCGCGCCGACCAAATCCAACACGGTAAGAGACATTATCAAATCGGGGACTATAAAAGCGTAAGGCTAGGGTGGTAGATTGCTGACGATTGTCAATCTCACGACTCGCTTTAACGGAATTATCTAGCGTGCCGTCATCATCATCACTTAATAAGAGATCGACTTTGTTGGTGAGTGACGGTAATGAAAATTTGATTTTGAAACGGGTATCAAATTCTCCGAAATTTCTGCTGCGTGGCTCCCAACCAAGACGAATTTTACCAGAAGCACCCGCTTGACTCGATTGGGTTGGGGCGTCGATAAACCACTGATCAATAGCTTGTGCTTGAAAGTTAAAAGTATTGGTGATGTTTTGTTGCCATCGGTCAACCCAGATTTGCTCAGAGGTTATCGATTCATTTCCTGCAGTGGATTGCGCATGTACCCAGCCTGATGCAAATGCCCACATCAAGAGTGTATAAATAATGCTGTTTGATAATTTTTTCATGCACTCACTTTAATTCAAGAATAAAACTGTCGATACATCATTTATCGCATGTAATCTAAAACGCTTTATCTTATACTTGGACACAAGTATAGAATCTTTCAGTTTGATACACAATGAAACTGATTTTAAGAAATGATTAAAAGGAACCAATTATGGGTGGCATTAGTATCTGGAGCTTGTTGTTAATTGCATTGATCGTAATTTTGTTATTTGGCACGGGCAAACTAAAAACCTTAGGTGCTGATTTAGGCGGCGCGATTAAAGGCTTTAAAAAAGCGGTCAATGATGACTCTTCTGTGGAAAAAAACTCAGCAGATGCTGATTTTACTCCGGAGCAAATTAGCACTAAAGCTGAGGAGCCGGTCAATAGCAAAGCTTCTCAGGAAGTGAAAAAAGACTAATCATGTTTGATATTGGCTTTTGGGAGTTACTCGTCATTGGTGTCATGGCGTTACTGATTTTAGGGCCTGAACGGTTGCCAGGGGCGATTCGTAGCACCATGCGTGTGGTTCGAGGGGTGAAACAAACCGCCAATGGGTTTAAAACAGAAGTCGAAGAGCAGCTGCGGATCCATGAATTGCATGAAAACCTTAAAAAAGCAGAGCAACAAGGTCTAAATGATCTTGACCCAACACTTCAAAAAAGTGTCGATGAACTCAAAGCCGCTGCCGCTTCGGTTCAACAACCATACAAAAAAGATAAGTAATCTATGACCACTCAACAAGGGTTAATTTCACATCTGATTGAGTTACGTAGTCGAATTTTGAAGATGCTAGTAAGTGTGTTGTTGATCTTTGTTGTGTTAACTCCGTTTGCTCAGGATATCTATCATATTTTGGCGCAACCGTTATTGAATGCATTGCCTGAAGGGGCGAGTATGATTGCAACAGATGTTGCGTCGCCATTTTTAGCACCGTTTAAACTCACACTCGTCGTCGCTTTTTTTATCG
Source organism: Glaciecola sp. UBA983 (assembly GCA_002292215.1). GTDB lineage: Bacteria > Pseudomonadota > Gammaproteobacteria > Enterobacterales > Alteromonadaceae > Opacimonas. The sequence continues at coordinate 6,060 of DBBN01000092.1, forward strand.
CCATACCCTATATTTTGTATCATATTTGGGGCTTCATCGCTCCAGCCTTGTACCGCAATGAAAAAAAACTGATCGCGCCGTTATTATTTTCTAGTTCGTTACTTTTTTACGCGGGTATGGCGTTTGCTTACTTCGTGCTATTTCCGGTCGCGTTTGCATTTTTAACCAGCTTTGCACCTGAAGGGGTCGTTGTCAGCACTGATATCAGTAGCTATTTGAGTTTCGTTTTGACTATTTTCTTTGCGTTTGGTATTGCCTTTGAGATCCCGATTGCGATTATTTTATTATGTTGGACAGGCGTGACCACCCCGCAACAATTACGTCAAAAACGTCCTTATGTGATTGTGGGCGCGTTCGTTGTCGGTATGTTACTGACTCCCCCAGATGTGATATCACAGGTGTTACTTGCGATCCCAATGTGGATTTTATTTGAAGTTGGGGTCATTATTGGTAGTATTTATGCCAAACCAGCACCAGTGATAAATTAACTAAAGAGTAGCTAAACATGACAAACACACACAATAATACCTCACTAGGCCTTTCGAGTTGGACCATTATGCTGAGTGTTATCAGTATATTGTCAATTAGTGCCTCAGTGCATGCTGCCGCGCCGTCGGTCAAAGAGGCGTTAGAAAAATGTGCTCAACAAACTAACAGCCTACAACGTTTGGTTTGTTATGATCGCATCAGCGCTCAGCTAAACGATTATGATGATTATTCACCTGAGACCGTTATCGCTGTGCAGACTCCACCTATTGCGCCTCATCTTCCATCCGCCGTAATGCCTGTAGCAGTCTTATCAGCGCCAGCCAATGCAGAGACAGATTCTGTTGCAAGTTTTGGTCAAGAAGTAGCAACGGAAGATTCGATGGTAGCGACGATAGCTGCTGTGAATATAGGTAGTAACAACCTCATGACGATTACATTAAACAATGGTCAAGTGTGGCAACAAACCAAATCTGAAGACCGTGCCCGCCTATCGGAACAACAGGTCGTGACCTTAGAAAAAGGCTTTTTTGGTGCGATTTATTTATCGGCTGAAGGCAGTAATCGTCGTGTTGCTGTGAAGCGATTGAAATAACCAAATTTATAAGGTAGCGTGATGTCACAATTTACTCCTAATCAATATCCCCTTGTGAGACCACGTCGTTTACGTGCGACTGCTGGTGTTCGCGCAATGGTTAGCGAAACACAGTTATCGGTAGCCGATCTTATTTATCCCATGTTTGTGCTTGAAGGAGAAGGGCAAATAGAAACGATTGCATCTATGCCAGATGTGTATCGATATAGTATTGATACCCTACTAACAAAGATCGCTGAAGTAGTCGCGTTAGGCATTCCTGCAATAGCATTATTTCCGGTTACACCGAACGAGCAAAAATCCTTACAAGCTGAAGCTGCCTATGATCCTGAAGGGTTAGCACAACGTGCTGTACGGGCAGTTAAAGGCGCGTTTCCTGAATTAATTGTTATTACTGACGTGGCATTAGATCCTTTTACTACACATGGTCAAGATGGCATCATTGCTGATAACGGTTATGTCCTTAATGATGTGACCTGTGATGTCTTAGTTAAACAAGCGTTATCCCATGCCCAAGCGGGTGCTGATATTGTTGCTCCATCGGACATGATGGATGGAAGAGTTGGCTTAATTCGTCAAGCGCTAGAACAGGCAGGTTTCGTTAACACTTGTATCATGGCGTATTCAGCTAAATACGCCTCTAGTTATTATGGACCATTTCGCGATGCGGTCGGCTCTGCTGGTAATATTAAGGGCGGCAATAAACATTCTTATCAAATGGATCCCGCGAATAGCGATGAGGCGATAAAGGAAATCGCGTTAGATTTAGCTGAAGGGGCGGATATGGTGATGGTTAAGCCAGGTATGCCTTATTTAGATATCGTACGACGTGCTAAAGATGAATTACATGCGCCCACATTTGTATATCAAGTGAGCGGTGAATATGCGATGCATCAGGCGGCATTCACCAATGGTTGGCTCAATGCAGACGCCGTTATTCTTGAAAGTTTAATGAGTTTTAAGCGTGCTGGTGCAGATGGGATCCTAACGTATTTTGCCGTCGCAGCAGCGAAGCTACTCAATGCTAGGTAAAGCTATATAACGCTATACCTTATTGAGCTTCAGAGTTTGTTTGGCCTTGTGTAAAATCCAAGTTTCATTGGCAAGCTCTGTTGCAACTAATTTATTCTCATTTAACCAATCTTGGTTGATATCTAATTGCCAGAACTGCTCAAATGCTTCATCGTTAATGTTCACATAGGCAATCTGAGCGATGTGTTTATCCTGGGTACGCTTAATATTTAAAACCACCGCAATGCGCAAAATCTTTAACAACTGCATTAAATTTTCTTTTACTTCAGCTGGATAATCATTCAGCGCATCCCTCGGGATATCGCCGCGATGATAGCTGACTAAATCTGCAATACATTGTTTTTGTAGTTTGGTATAACCTGCTAAGTCACTGTGTTTAAGAATATACCCACCATGTAAATGCTGGTTTTTGAATTCAATATGCAGCCCTATTTCATGCAGCATCGCAGCAGTGTAAAGCATGTTTTTACCATCAAAACTGCTGACTTTAAGCTTATCGGAAATCTGATTAAACATGTGCATCGCAGTATAAGTGACGGCAACGGCTTGTTCTTCATCGATATGAAATTTTAGAATACAGCTATATATTGTTTGTGCGCGACGATCTGATAAGGGCTGATTATCGAGCATGCCATAAATAATACCTTCACGTAATGCCCCACCAGCGATATTCATCGTATTAATAGCTAAGGACTCAAATAGGGCGATTAATATGGCTAAGCCGGATGGGAAAATAATCCGACGTGATTCCGCCAATCCATCAATCGCAAGGTGATCTATATGCGCAGCTGCAATGCACTGTTCTCTGAGAGTATATAAATAATTGAGTTTTATTTCGTCACGGATACCTTTGTGCATCAAAATATCGGTGATGGCCTGTGGAGTACCTGAAGCACCTAAAGCTTGTTGCCAGTCGAAACATTTAAAGGCATGAGCATGGGTATCAATTTGTTCTTTTGCAGCCGCAATTGCATTAGCAAAATGCTGTTGATTGATGATGCCATCGACAAAGTAATGCTGCATGTAGGTTACACAGCCCATATTGAACGAGTGTAAATGCAGTGGTTGCATATCACGTCCGACAATAACTTCGGTGCTTGCTCCGCCAATATCAATGACTAGTGTGTTACCTGAAGTCGTGGAGGTATAAGCGACACCGCGGTAAATTTCAGCCGCTTCTTCTTCTCCGGAGATAATCAGTAGTTTTTTACTTAAAATAGACTCTGCTTTGACAACAAAATCATGTGCGTTAGTCGCTAAGCGAAGCGTCGCAGTAGCAACTATTTTTATGTTTTCTGCAGGGATGGTTTTTAAGCGGTCAGCAAAGGTAGCGAGACATTGCCAGCCTCGCTCCATAGCAAGCTCATCCAAGTAATTCGACGCATCTAATCCAGCGGCTAAACGTACTTTTTGTTTAACTCTAGATACCACCTGAACGTTACCATCAATGACATGCACCACAACAAGGTGGAAACTATTCGACCCTAAATCCACGGCGGCATAATACTCACCTTTAGGTTTTAAGGTCGTCAGGTCCTTGTGCGTTAAATTAACGCTTGTTATAGGGGCGGTCTGATCTTGCATGGCCTTTGCTTTTATGATTGCCTCTTGTATTGCCTGTTCCATGGCGCTTCCTAGCAGTAAATTTAGGGGGAGTTAGATCCGTTAACAACTCGCCACTATCATAATCCGTGACGGGTATTGAGTGCTCAATATACGCCTCTATATCAGGTAAGTTCAAGGCATATTTTTCACAAGCAAAACTGATGGCATGACCACTTTTTCCTGCGCGGCCTGTACGACCGATGCGATGGACATAATCTTCGGCATCATCCGGTAAATCAAAGTTAAATACATGGGTCACTTTTTCGATGTGTAGTCCACGTGCAGCGACATCAGTTGCCACTAAGATATCCAATTTACCTTTAGAGAAACCGTCCATAATCGACATACGTTTTTTCTGCGGCACATCACCACTAAGAAGACCTACGCGATGACCGTCAGCCATAAGCCATGCAGCAACGGTTTCACACGAAAATTTAGTGTTGGCAAACACGATGGCTTTTTCTGGCCATTCGTTTTCTAACAATGTTAGCAGTAAACGAATTTTGTCATCATCGGATGGATAGAATAGCTCTTCTTGCACACGCGTAGCGGTTTTTTTCCCAGGCTCAATTTGCACATGTGTTGGGTTATTCATGTGTTCGTAGGCGAGTTCTTGTACACGGTAGCTTAATGTCGCCGAAAACAGCATGCTTAAGCGCTTGTCTGCTTTAGGCATACGATTAAATAAGTATCGGATATCCTTAATAAAACCTAGGTCAAACATGCGGTCGGCTTCATCTAATACCGCAACTTGAATATTTTCTAAGGAAAAAATCCCCTGCTTGTAGTAATCTAATATACGACCGGTGGTGCCGATTATTATATCTACACCATTCGTTAATGTTTGGCGTTGATCTTCATAACCTTCGCCTCCGTATATTAAACCTAAGGTCAAACCCGTGTGTTTACTCAAGAGTACTGCGTCATTATGAATTTGTACCGCAAGTTCACGAGTAGGCGCCATAATGATCGCTTTAGGACCTTTGGCTGCATTCTTGTGATTGAGAAGGTAATTAAAGGTCGCAACTAAAAATGCGATGGTTTTACCTGTTCCAGTCTGAGCTTGACCAGCAATATCGAATTCTTCGATTAGAGGCGGCAGACTTAGCGCTTGAATAGGTGTACAATATTCGAAATTTGCTTCGTCTAGAGCATCTGTAATAGATTGATGGATCTTTAAATCCGAAAATCGAGTATCTGTTAAGTGTGTTGTTTGCATTAATTATTATTCAGTGCTTGCATCAAAAACTATTTATATAACACTATGGTGAATAAAATAAAAGTATCACCAACTTGGAGAATAAAATGAGCGACAAGATTATCACGTTATCTGATGATAAATTCGAAGCCGACGTTCTAAATGCTGAAGGTCCCGTGTTAGTTGATTTCTGGGCCGAATGGTGCGGACCGTGTAAGATGATTGCCCCTATCTTATCTGAAATTGCTGAAACTTACGACGGTAAAGTGACAATTGGTAAGTTAAATGTTGATGAGTTTAGCGAAACCCCTAAGAAATTTGGTATTCGTGGTATCCCTACATTACTTCTTTTCAAAGATGGTAACGTTGCAGGGACCAAAGTAGGTGCGTTATCAAAAGCACAACTAGAAGAATTTTTACAAGAAAACCTGTAAAAATTCCTTCAAAATACCGGAAAGGCTGTTTAAATAGTGTATATTTAACAGCCTTTTCACATTATTTCTGCTCAATTCTTTACCTTAACTTATTTTAATGCTAACTTAATAGCCGAGCACTTTTCCCGTGCGAAAGCCACAGTCACATCTTCTTTTACGCCTGTACTGTGCACATAACCCCTATGACTATTACTCAAAGCGAATGCTTAAAGACCCCACTATGAATTTAACCGAATTAAAGAACAAGCCTATTTCTGAACTAGTTGCCCTAGCTGGTGAAATGGGATTAGAAAACCTTGCACGTGCACGTAAACAAGACATTATTTTTTCCATCCTCAAAGCCCACGCTAAAAGTGGTGAAGATATCTTTGGTGAAGGTGTATTAGAAATTCTCCAAGATGGTTTTGGTTTTCTTCGTTCAGCAGATTCATCTTATCTTGCAGGTCCTGATGACATTTATGTTTCACCGAGTCAAATTCGACGGTTTAACTTGCGAACGGGTGATTCGATTTCTGGTAAGATCCGAACGCCAAAAGACTCAGAACGTTATTTTGCCCTATTAAAAATTCGTGAAGTCAACTTCGACAAACCAGAAAATTCTCGCAATAAAATCTTATTTGAAAACCTCACTCCACTTCACGCTAACGAGCGTTTACGTATGGAGCGTGGTAACGGCAGTACGGAAGACATTACAGCACGTTTACTCGACCTTTGTTCACCTATCGGTAAAGGCCAGCGTGGCTTGTTAGTTGCGCCTCCTAAAGCGGGTAAAACATTATTACTGCAAAACATTGCGCAATCGATTGCTGCTAATCACCCTGATTGTTTGTTAATGGTTTTACTGATTGATGAGCGTCCAGAAGAAGTGACCGAAATGCAACGCTTGGTACAAGGTGAAGTTATTGCTTCGACCTTTGATGAGCCAGCGAGTCGTCACGTACAAGTTGCTGAGATGGTAATTGAAAAAGCCAAACGCTTGGTCGAACACAAAAAAGACGTTGTGATATTACTTGATTCAATTACACGTCTTGCGCGTGCATACAACACCGTTATTCCATCATCAGGAAAAGTCTTAACCGGTGGTGTTGATGCCAATGCATTACACAAACCTAAGCGTTTCTTTGGTGCAGCAAGAAATGTTGAAGAAGGTGGTAGCTTAACAATTATTGCAACAGCGTTGGTTGATACCGGTTCTAAAATGGATGAAGTTATCTATGAA
>DBBN01000026.1:0-18188 GCA_002292215.1 Glaciecola sp. UBA983
TGAACCTGTTTTACCTTTAACTTCACCGTTTGTGTATTTTTCAACATAATCAGCGTTAACACGAGCAGCACGCTCAAGTAAACGTGAATGAAGATAGAATACGTCACCAGGGTATGCTTCACGACCCGGAGGACGTTTAAGTAGCAATGATACTTGACGATACGCAACAGCTTGCTTAGATAAGTCATCATATACGATTAACGCATCTTCACCGCGGTCACGGAAGTATTCACCCATGGTACAACCAGAATATGCTGATAAGTACTGCAATGCTGCAGACTCAGATGCAGAAGCTGCTACGATAATCGTGTTAGCAAGGGCACCGTGCTCTTCTAGTTTGCGTACTACGTTAGCAATAGTAGAGGCTTTTTGGCCAATAGCTACGTAAACACATTTAATACCTGTATCTTTTTGATTGATGATGGCATCGATTGCTAATGCAGTTTTACCCGTTTGACGGTCACCGATAACTAGCTCACGCTGGCCACGACCGATTGGGATCATCGAGTCAACAGACTTGTAGCCTGTTTGTACTGGTTGATCAACTGATTGACGCTCGATTACGCCTGGTGCAATTTTTTCTACTGGCTCAAAACCAGCAGCTTCGATTGCGCCTTTACCATCGATTGGCTCACCTAGTGTGTTTACTACACGACCTAATAGACCTGGGCCTACTGGTACTTCTAGGATACGACCGGTTGAAAGTACTTTATTGCCTTCTTGAAGATCCTGGTATGGACCCATTACTACTGCACCAACAGAATCTCGTTCTAAGTTAAGTGCGATAGCGTAGCGGCCACCAGGAAGCTCGATCATTTCTCCTTGCATTACAGCTGCTAAGCCAGTAATGCGGATGATACCGTCGGTTACACCAACAATGGTACCTTCATTTCGAGCTTCACTTACTACTTCAAACTTCTCAATGCGTTGCTTGATTAGTTCTGCAATTTCAGTGGAATTAAGTTGCATGCTCTTATCCCCGTTATGCTTGTAACGCGTCTGCTAGACGGTTTAATTTAGTTTGTATGGAACCATCGATAACTGTATCGCCAGCTTTAATTATTAAGCCAGCTACAATTGCCTTATCCACGTTACAAATCAGATTTACTTTGCGTGACAAACGTTTTTCTAGCGCTGCACTGATACTGGTTTGTTGTGCTTTGGTAAGTTTGATGGCAGATGTGACATCTACTTCAATTTCTTTATCAAATTCAGCTTTATACTGACTAAACAACGTAGCCACATCAGGTAATGCTGATAAGCGTTTGTTCTCTGCCAAAACCCTAATTAGGTTTTGACCATTTTCGTCGATTTGTTCACCGCAAACACCGATAAAGATTTCAGCTAGCTTGCTCGCAGAGTAGGCACCTTTCAATATTTCTTTGATCGATGCATCCTGTGCTACAGCGCCAGCGAATACCAGCATTTCTTGCCATTGGGCGACGGTTTGTTTTTCGACCGCGAAATCAAAAGCCGCTTTGGCGTAAGGGCGAGCAACGGTAGTCAATTCAGACATGGCTCATTCTCCCTTATAGCTCGTCGACAAGTTTTGCAACAATGTCGGCTTGCGCATCTTTATCGATTTCACGTGCTAATATTTTCTCAGCACCAGCAATGGCTAAAGCAGATACTTGCTTACGCAAATCTTCTTTGGCACGATTACGTTCAGCATCAATTTCAGCATAACCCTGGGCAATGATATTCTCACGCTCTGAGTGACCACGTTGCGTTTCTTCGTCAACTAAGACTTTGGCACGCTTTTTGGCTTGCTCGATGATTTCCGCTGCTTGCGCTTTGGCTTCTTTAAGTTGTTCAGCAGCTTGTGCTTGAGCAACCGCTAGATCTTTTTCAGCTTGGTCAGAAGCTTCTAGCCCATCGGCTATAATTTTCTGACGCTCTTCAATTGCGCCTAGTAGTGGTGGCCACACGAACTTCATGCAGAACCATACAAAAACAGCAAATGCGATTGCCTGACCTATTAGAGTGGCGTTAATGTTCACGTCGACTCCTCCTATTTAATGTTCGCTAAACTTTCGGGTTTAATAAAATTAAGCACCAACCGCGAACAATAGGTAAAGAGCGATACCAACACCGATCATCGCGATAGCATCAATAAGACCTGCTACGATGAACATTTTAACTTGCAATTGTGGTGCAAGTTCTGGTTGGCGAGCAGCAGATTCTAAGAATTTACCACCTAAGATACCGAAACCAATAGCGGTACCTAGGGCACCCATTCCGATTAGTAGAGCAACTGCGATATATAACATTTTATGTCTCCGAGTTTTCGTAGTTAAAGTTTAAAGTTAAAGTTAAAGTTAAAAAAAACTATTAATGGTCTTCATGTGCCAAGCTTAAGTACACGATGGTTAACATCATGAAAATAAACGCTTGTAACGGCAGAACCAAAATGTGGAATACAGCCCAAGGGAAATGCAGTGGTAACTGCCATAAACCTAGAGTTGCGATTAGAATAAATATTAATTCACTGGCATATAAGTTACCGAACAAACGTAGGGCAAGTGATAACGGACGAGCGATTAATGTTACTGATTCTAAAATGAAATTGACTGGGATAAATGCCCAATGGTTAAACGGTTGCATCGTTAATTCCTTAACGAAACCGCTGATGCCTTTAATCTTAATTGAATAATAAATAATTAAGAAAAACACCCCTAACGCTAAAGCAAAGGTCAAGTTTAAATCTGTTGTTGGTACCGCTTTCATGTATACATCATGCGGGTCCATACCAAATGCACTCGATCCGATGAAACCAGCAATAGTTGGTAAAATATCAACCGGTACTAAATCCATCAAGTTCATCAATAACACCCATACGAATATGGTTAATGCTAATGGTGCGATAACGGCATTTTTACCATGAAAGGTCTCATTAACGTTTGAATTAACAAACTCAATGGTCATTTCAATAAATGCTTGCCCTTTTGTAGGAACACCTGTTGTTGCCTTGCGAGCAGCGTTGGTGAAAACCCATAAGAAAAGAACACCCAAACCAATTGACCACAAAAGTGTGTCGATGTGCCATGACCAGAAACCTGCATCGCTACAAGCTTTGTTAAATGCAATACCATTTTCGGTAGTACACATGACAGCATTGGTTAAATGGTGTTGGATATATTCAGAAGTCGTATATTCAGATGCCATTGTATAACCCACGTTTAATTAGAAATTGTTGTTTAGCGCTTGCTCATCCAAATGATACAAATGGTATGCGTCGCCGTTGTGATCGCAAATCCAATTAACATGAACACCGGTTGCAGCAGTGTTAATTGATATGCCATCACAAATAATATAATTGTCATTGCCAATTTTAGTTTTGAGCCTTGGCTAAAGCTCTGCATCACTAACTCTTTTTTGGTTGCGCCGGCAAACCGGAACGCGAAAAATGCAAAAAACATGCTAGGTAATACACTAATACCAGCCCCAATCAAATAAGATAGGCCTGCATAGGTGTTGAAAATAACTAGGAAAAGTAGCGAACAAATCGCGATGACACAGAGTTGTAATTGGAATGTCTTTTTGGCTAGTATCTTACCTTTACCAACCATTGAATACACCACATTAACTCTCTTACATTAAATCCTAACTTTAGCGGATGGAAGTATACTGAGACTGTGGATTATTTCAACTAATAAAGATCAATGATAATTATGATGGTGTGCATACATTTAGATGATAATGTACTGTAAATAGGAACTTAAGCCCTTTAAAAGCCTAGATAATGTGAAAGTAGTAGATCCAAAGTCGTAAACTTTTACGCCCAATTGAATGACTTTTTATTACTTGAAAAAGCCTAAGATGCCGTCTAATTGTTCTAAATCAGTAAAATCGATGACGACTTTGCCTTTGCCTTGCTTATTGGCATTGATTTTAACGTGTGCACCGATTTTTTCAGCTAGATCGGTTTGTAGACGTGCTACATCCGGGTCGACTTGTTTAGCTACAGCTTCTGGTGGTGGATTGAGTAATTTACGCACATAATTTTCAGTTTCACGCACACTAAGGCTTTTGCCAGCAACATGTTTGCCTGCTTCAACTTGCGTTTCTCCCGATAATGCGAGTAAGGTTCGGGCATGGCCCATTTCAATATCACCGTACTCAAGCAACTTTTTTACTTCATCAGTTAACGAATTTAAGCGTAATAAATTGGTGACTGTTGTACGTGATTTACCTACTGCTTGGGCTACTTCTTGGTGAGTTAATTCAAATTCTTTCATAAGGCGATCAAGCGCTTGGGCTTCTTCCATCGCATTGAGATCTTCACGTTGTATATTTTCAATTAGCGCAATCGCGACGGCTGCTTCATCTGGCACTTCTTTGATTAAACAAGGTACTTCATGCAGTTTTGCCATTTGCGATGCGCGCCAGCGACGTTCGCCTGCAATAATTTCATACTTGTTTTCTCCGACACTGCGAACAACTATCGGTTGAATAATCCCTTGAGCTTTAATCGATGTTGATAATTCTTCAAGGGCATCAGGCGACATATCTTTGCGCGGTTGATACTTACCAGGTTGTAAAAATTCGATTGGAATATGACGTAATGAGCCGTCAAGAGAAACGGAACTAGGCTGTCCATCAGAATTAACTGCATCAGGGGCAGCGCTGCGCGAGGTGCTTAACAACGCATCTAATCCTCGACCTAACCCTTTACTTTTTCCAGCCATTTTATATTATTTCCTATGCAATTTTTTGTGTGGCAACGGTGTCTTTACGACGGAGAATTTCCCCTGCTAATGCCAGATAAGCCTTAGCACCGGTTGAAGATTTGTCATAGTACATCACTGGTGTACCGTAACTGGGTGCTTCTGCCAAACGAACATTGCGAGGTATCACTGTGCGGTACACCAGCTTTCCAAAATGTCGTTTTAGTTGTTCTGATACATCATTGGCCAATCGATTACGCGGATCATACATCGTTCGTAAAATCCCTTCGATGCATAAATCTTTGTTGACAACTGATGCTAATTTTTCAATTGTGCCCATCAATTCCGTTAAGCCTTCCAGTGCATAATATTCACACTGCATGGGAACAATCACTGAATCGGCAGCGGCTAATGCATTCACTGTTAACTGTGACAATGATGGCGGGCAATCAATAAAAATAAAATCATAATCATCACGAACCGTCTCGAGCGCATTGCGCAAGCGAACTTCTCGTGCATACAACTCCATCAATTTGACCTCGGCGGCGGTATTATCTGAATTACCTGCAATCAAATGATATTTTCCGCTTGTTTCTGTGATGATCACTTCTTTGGCAGGTTTATCTTCGATGAGTAATTCATAACACGTGTTTTCAACATCGTGTTTAGACACACCACTGGCGGTCGTTGCATTTCCTTGCGGATCAAGATCGATCAATAAAACCCGACGTTTAGTTGCAGCCATGGACGCTGCTACGTTCACTGTCGACGTGGTTTTACCTACTCCACCTTTCTGATTCGCTATTGCAATAATTTTAGCCACGCGGCATTCTCTTTATCTGATTAAGCGGTTGATTTAATTCTGATCAAGTGACGATCACCAATCAGTTGTGGTACATGCAGTTGTACACATTCAGTTAGTGCATAACCTGCCGGCATATCGGTTAGTTCGTTCTCTGGGTATTGCCCTTTTAACGCTAAGAACTCCCCGTTAGTATTTACCAAATGACCGCACCAGTGCAACATATCTTTTATACTTGCAAACGCTCGTGATATCACACCATCGAATCCATGCGGGTCTGTGTATTCTTCTACCCGTGATTGTACCGGTAAAATATTATTCAATTTTAGGCCATATGCCACTTGTTGCATAAATCTTACGCGTTTTCCTAATGAATCCAACAATACAAATTCATAGTCAGGATGCATAATCGCAAGTGGAATACCAGGTAATCCCGGTCCAGTTCCCACATCGATAAAGCGTTTACCTTTGAGGAGTGGGGCTACTATTATGGAATCTAAGATATGCTTAACTAACATATCATCAATCTGGCGAATAGAAGTTAAATTATACGCTTTGTTCCATTTGTGCATCATTTCGATGTACATCACTAATTTTTGTAGCTGCACATCTGACACAACTAGCTGCGTTTTACTGATCAAAAATTGTAATTTTTGCACAAGTTGTTGATCTTGTGCTTGTAATTCTGGTGACTGTTGAGTCATTTACTGCGCCTTATTGCTGATGCAAAAAATTTATGCAGACTTTCGCAGCATGTTATGTTTTTTCAAATATACCAAGAGCAATGAAATCGCCGCAGGCGTGATCCCTGAAATGCGTGATGCTTTGCCTAAGGTTTCTGGACGCGCATCCGTTAATTTTGCGACCACCTCATTGGATAATCCTGAAATTTGCGAATAATCAAATTGTGGTGGTAACAATGTCATTTCATGACGTTGTGTTTTGGCTATTTCATCTTTTTGACGTTCAATGTAACCGGCATATTTAATTTGAATTTCAACCTGCTCAGCCGCTTGTTGATGTGTCAAACCAGGGCCTAAACCCTCTATATCCATTAGCTTGGCATAAGTCATTTCCGGTCTACGGATCATTTCTTCAAGAGAATGTTCACGATTTATTGGATTTTTTAGCATCGGATTTAGCAGCGGAACGGCTGCATGATGCGGATGGATCCATTGTCCTTTCAAGCGTTGTCTTTCTAGTTCAATTAGTTCTAATTTTTCATTAAATGCTGCCCAACGTACATCATCGACCAAACCAATTTCTCGCCCTAATGGTGTTAAACGCATATCAGCGTTGTCTTCACGCAACAATAATCGATATTCAGCTCGAGATGTAAACATGCGGTACGGTTCTTTGGTACCCATAGTAGCTAAATCATCAATTAACACACCAATGTAGGCTTGATCACGACGCAAACTGATCGCTTCTTTGTCTTGAGTTTGCAATGCTGCGTTGGCTCCGGCGATTAACCCTTGCGCTCCAGCTTCTTCGTAACCGGTAGTACCATTGATTTGGCCAGCAAAAAACAATCCGCCAATAAACTTGGTTTCTAAGGATTGTTTAAGATCACGTGGGTCAAAAAAGTCATATTCAATCGCATATCCAGGACGAATGATATGTGCATTCTCAAATCCTTTAATCGAACGTACCAAATTAAATTGCACATCAAATGGCAATGATGTTGAAATTCCATTTGGATAGATTTCTATTGAGTTTAATCCCTCTGGTTCAACAAAAATTTGATGTGAGTCTTTATCCGAAAAACGGTTAATTTTATCTTCAATACTTGGGCAATAACGTGGCCCAATTCCTTCGATGACACCAGTATACATGGGTGAACGGTCTAATCCACCCCGGATAATTTCGTGGGTACGCTCATTGGTATGTGTGATGTAACAGGGAATTTGTCGTGGATGTTGATCAACGTTCCCCATAAACGAAAATACTGGCAACGGTGTATCACCGGGCTGAGGTTGCATTACATCGTAGTTTAAAGTTCGTGCATCTAGCCGTGCAGGAGTACCTGTTTTTAGACGATCAACTCTGAATGGTAATGCCCGTAAGCGTTCTGCAAGTGCTATTGATGGAGGATCGCCGGCTCTACCACCTTTGTAATTTTCTAATCCTATGTGGATAGTGCCACCTAGAAATGTGCCTACCGTGATAACGACAGTTTTGGCTTTAAATTTTAAGCCCATTTGCGTTACAACACCGGTAACGCGATCTTGCTCAACGATAATATCATCACAAGATTGTTGAAAAATGGTCAAGTTTTCTTGATGCTCAAGCATATTGCGCACGGCATTACGATATAACCCTCGGTCGGCTTGTGCGCGCGTAGCGCGCACTGCGGGGCCTTTTGACGCATTTAGCGTACGAAATTGGATCCCTGCAAGATCAATGGCATGAGCCATTGCACCACCAAGTGCATCAATTTCTTTAACTAGATGTCCTTTCCCAATCCCACCAATGGCTGGATTACATGACATTTGCCCTAATGTATCCATGTTATGCGTTAACAATAAGGTTTGTGCACCCATTCGGGCAGCTGCAAGCGCAGCTTCGGTGCCGGCATGACCACCACCTACTACAATGACATCGTATGCTTTTTCGTGAAACATGTAACTTGACCTATAAAATTTGACGATTGTATTTTAGCTGATTTGCTAGAAAGTTAACAATGCTTTGTGAAAAGCATCGCCTCTAATATATATAAGCTTTTAAATAGAGTATAGATTATTACTATTATTATTAAGGGAGGTGTTTTCTGTGTGTAAGCCTTTTTTTTATATTAAAATTAAACACTTACAGCGATCATAACTGTCCTTAAGCACCGTTTGTAAGTGCGTATATACTGTGTATAAAGTGCATGGTTATCCACAGGGCTAGTTTAAAGAAAAGTTATGATCTTGATATACAGTAGTTGATCTCAAGTTATTAGTGTAGTTATGCACATATATGTATATGCTTTGATCAAGTTGTGGATAAATGTGTATATTTACATTAAGTTATTGATATTATTCTATTTTATTATTTTAATGTTGCCACCTGATGTGTGTAGTATCAGTTTTGACTTGTAAACCGCCACTAGGAGACGCTGCGAAGGTTTATTGTAATGTTTTGGCATGAATAGATAAGCTAAAAGTAGCTGAAATGACGATAAGTAACGTGGTAAATACAGAGGTAATAGCCCATTGCTTGCCGTGAAGTGTATTCATAATGACTTTCCTGTTGTAATGATTGATGTAGTATCAGTATTAACAGTGTAGTCGCAAGCAATGGTTAAATAGTAGTAAAAAGCGTAAGTAAATAAGTTTATTTTATACTTTCATCTTTAATATCAATGGTTTGTTTTATATTATTATTGATAAATGTAGTTATAGACGCAGTGTGTTGCAATATATCTACATTTAAACAAATAGCTTCTTCAGCTAATTGCCACTGCATATTGAACATCTGCCCATCCAGTGTGATAGTAAATTCACCATTAAATGCTGGATGGGTATTGCGTAATTTAATCAAGGTTTTCATAGCACCAAAAAATGGCGTAGTAAGCGCATCTTGCAATGTAGCATCATCTAAGTAAGGTCTATTTATATCCCGACCAACTTGTGATTTAGCTAATAATGCCATGTCATTGTTAAGCCCTAATACTCCAGCATAATATACTTGAGGGATCCCTGGTGCAAAAAACTGGATAGCACGTGCTAACAAATAGTCTTGTTTGTTGTTGCCCAATGCATCTAAGTAAGTACAATTTACTTGATATAAATCAACATTACTTGCAGCTGCACCGGTAGCTTTACGACTTTGATCTTGTGAATTATGGTGAATAGTTTCGACTAAATTATCAATTTGTTCATGCGTTAATAATCCTGCCTTATCACCTTCTGGACCAACATCAACAATGCCAATGCCATCATGTGTATCTAATACTGTGACGCAGTTTCGGGGTGCGATACTTAACCAATCAAACAACGCTTGCGCATCATTATTAAATAAAGTGTGTAGGACTAATGGCGGCAATGCAAAGTCGTAAACGGCTTCACAGCGTTTAGCTATTTCTATTTGTGTTTTGTAATACGAGTGGATTTCGACTAGACAGTTCATACCTCGTTTATTGGCCTTGGCTGATAATGCATTGATAAAATCAAATGTATCATCTAGCATAAAGCAATTAGTCCCTGCTTTTTTAATGGCATAACCTGCAGCATCAAGGCGTATGAGCTTTATGTTGTTTTGTTCAAACGTATCTAGAATACGATCTAAGTATGCTTGACCTTGTTCACCAGTAACATCTATATCTATTTGATTAGAGGTAAATGTGGTCCAAACATTCATTACTTCCCCAGTCGCACACGTCATAGGGGTAAAACAAGGGGTAGGGCGAGGGCGGTAAATTTTATCTATATCCGCTTGAGTAGCTTCTAGCCCAAATACTTTTTCTTTGGTCATGATCAGGTCAAAATAAGACGATTGTGAGCCTTGAGCTAAAACATCTTGAAATACGAGTGACTGAGCAGACACGTGGTTGACGATTAAGTCAGCCATAATATCGTGAGTTGCACCAATACTAGCAATATCAGACCAAGTACCTATTCGTTTGTCTACTTGTGTATGGTCAATGGGATCGAATCCAGCGTCTTCACCATCAATAGGATTGAAGAAAGGTAATAAATGGACACCACCAAACAAGCTTGCAAATTCATGACTCAATAGTGTATTGAGTTTATCTAAACCACCATTTGCTAAACGGTCTACGTAAGTGATAAGTTGAACCTGATTTTTTAGTGACATTTCACAACCTTTAGTTTGATTCTTAATCGATTAAGTTATATCATAAGTTTACATCGTATTTACATAAATACAATACAAAATTTTTAAATAGGAGCGTTTATATGGCTATTATTTCATTTGGTGAAGCATTAATTGATTTACTACCTGCGGATAACGATTCGTCACACTGTGTTAAATGCGCTGGTGGTGCACCAGCAAACGTAGCGGTCGGTGTCGCTAAATTAGGACAAAAAAGTGTTTTTATTGGCACGTTGAGCAGTGATGCGATGGGGCGATTACTTACTACAGAATTACAGGCTGTTGGAGTGGAACTAGCATATAGCCCTATATCTTCACATTCTACAGCCTTGGTTTTAGTGAGTTTGGATTATTATGGTGAGCGATCGTTTCAATTTTATCGTCATAATACTGCAGATTTAGATTTCACTACTAAGTCGATAACCGCTTATCCATTCACTACTGGCGACATTATTCATTTATGTTCTAATACGTCGACCTTGCCAGCTAATCATAACGCGACGTTATTGGGTTTAATGGCAATCCAAAAAACCGGTACGTTAATCAGTCTTGATGTTAATTTACGAGAAAACCTGTGGCCAGCAGAGCAAGTTCAGTATTTACCAGAGAGAGTAGGTGATTTAATGATCTTGGCGGATATTTTAAAATTTAGTAAAGAAGAATATGCGCATTTAGAAACGGTTATCCCCAACTTTACAACAATCATCAATGACAATATTGCTAATGGTGCGGTGATTTTGATTACTGATGGAGCTAATCCTATCACTGTGATGAATAGATCAGTGGATAACCTTCAGATCACACCTTTTATGCCTCAAAAAGTGGTTGATACCACTGGTGCGGGTGATGGATTTATCAGTGGTTTTTTGAGTTACTGTTCTATGCACAAAATCACATCAACCCAATCATTTGATGCTGACACTTTGTTTAAAGCAGTTAAGTTTGCGAGTCAAATTGGGGCAAAAACCTGTGAAAAGAAAGGCGCATTTAACGCCTTACCTCACTTAAGTGAATTATAATTTTTGAACTGAAATAGCCGCTAAAATTGACATAAAAATTAGCTGCTAAAACAGTTACTTGTATAAGTCCTGTCCAGGTCGGTAACCGCCTTGCGGTCTATTAGTATAGTTACTGTGTGTCGGACTTTGCGCAGGGCTTTGTGAATAAGTTTGACCTGCATTTTGCGGCGTACCAGCAGATTGATGCACTGGAGTGCTACTAATAGCTTCTGGACCAAGCTGTTCACGGCGACTTGGACCTGTAAAACGTACCTTGTACTTATCATATTCATTAATTGATTCTGCACAATACTTACCTAATGCAATTTCTAAATCAGCTAACTCATGGTTAGTGATCAGTATGCAGTTTTTGTGATTCACTAATCGTTGGCGAAGCAGGTTACCTAACCAGCTTTGGGCATTTTTCTTAAGCATCGTTTCATTGACACATACTTCATCTAATATAAGTAAATCAACATTGAGTAAATCACGTTGCAGACGACGGAAATTTTCACCCACACTATCTTTAGAATTAAAATCATAAGAGAAAAAACGCATATCTAAGAGTGAGCTTAACTGACGATATAAAACGCTCGTTTCATATTTTTCTATTAATTCATGCGCAATAGCACCGGCAATATGAGATTTACCTCGGCCATAATCCCCATAAAAAATCATCATGTGTGAACTATTATTGCGCCAGTGCGGATCGTCATGTGCCGCAATAAAAGACTGGGCGATACTAATTGCTTCATTTACATCATCAGCATCATTAACTAATGTATTAAAACGCCAATCAGGATTGAGATCGGCATTACCATGCAAAGACGCGATGCGATCTTTTTTGGTTGCGTGTTGTAATTGCCTGATCTCTGCATTAGCCTTAGATTCATAATCACTACGTAAGTTTTCATAGCTAATATAATCTTTTTCCAGAGGGGTACGCTTCCCTAGCGTTTTGGCTAAACGATCAATTTTATCTGCAATATTATCCACAATTATTCTCAATCTTCGTTATTAGGTTTATTATATTTTTCAACTAGAGCTCGGGTTTTATCATCAGCCACTATACCCGCGGTAGTTTTTACTTGCTGACTGCCTATCACTGTTTGTGCCGTTTGCTGTCTGTTACCACGCTGAGCAAATTGCTTACGTTGTAATACAAATTTCTGGGTCCATTGAAACAAGGTAAAGCGATTTTGTGGTCGGCCTAACCAATAGGCGACAAACTCACCGACATCTTCCAATGTATAACTTTTATCTATTAATCCAACTAAGGATGATAATTCTTGATACAAGGTTTCATCGGGTAACCACTGTCCATGCATAGGGGCTATAGCACCATGCAAAATCTGATAGGCATCATCTTTTAACACCATTAATGGTAGTGCAACACGTTGATCTTGTATACTGCGCGAAAGATCAGTTTTAGCATTGATATTGACTAACCCTACATCTATTAATTCTTGGATCACTGAATTAATCTGTCTACCTTGTGTAAAAGTATTGTATTGATCCCCTAATAACTTTCCTATAGCTTTATTTTTAATAGGTTCACTTGCACCACTCAATACATTTGCATGCGGTTGTAAATACACACAATATAATACACGTGCGTAATGACTTATAGGCTGTTGTAAGGCATGCAGTTCAGCTTGATTCATATGTTGTGCTTTTTACTCGTATTCATATTTAAGCTTCATTCGCTGCAAGAGCTGTTAAATATGGTGTGATCCACGCTACTACCACGTCTTCAGGAATAGGGTGGTGTAATACATCGACCAAATAGGGGACTTGCAGTGCATTGGCTCCAGTACGTAGCAATGTATCATACAGAGTTTGAGCACCTTGGCAGTAAGTATCGTAGCTACTGTCACCTAAACCCACGACTAAAAACGGATTGGCTAATGTGCTGTCTTGAAGTTGTTTATGAAATGCGTGAATATTATCCGGTAAATCACCGGCACCATGTGTTGAACTACATACTATCCATGGTGCATCGAGATTAATATCAGCCAAATTTGGAGAAAAATGCACGTTTGCGATTAACCCAATTTCTGGGCATACCGCCGCTATTGCATCTGCTACATATTCTGTTGCACCTAATACCGAGCCTACAATGATTTCAACTTGCAGCATGTTTATTTACCAATACAAAATGAAGAGAAAATTTTACCCAACAAATCATCCGAACTAAATTCACCGGTAATTTCATTTAAGGATAGTTGCGCTAAACGTAATTCTTCAGCTAGTAATTCACCAGCAAAATTCAATTCGAGTTGTTCTTTACCCGTATGTAAATGATTAGCCGCATCCTCAATGGCTAATACATGGCGACGTCGAGCAATAAACTGACCTTCGCTAGTAGTATTAAATCCCATGCAATCTTTTAAATGTGCCGTAACCAGATCTACGCCATCATGTAATGCTGCACTAATAGTAAATGTTGGATAACCATGATCATTACTAAAACCAACAGGCGCACCACTCAAATCTGCTTTGTTACGGATCACTGTCACGCCTAATTCAGCAGGTAATTTAGCCATAAATTCAGGCCAAATTTGATGAGGATCAGTACTGTCATCAGCTTGAGTATGGCTATCAACCATAAACAACACTCGATCAGCATTTTGAATAGCTTGCCATGCCCGTTCAATCCCAATTTGTTCGACAATATCTGGGCTATCTCTGAGCCCTGCTGTATCGATGATATGCAGCGGCATCCCATCTATGTGAATATGCTCAGACAGCACATCCCGCGTCGTACCTGCAATTTCAGTGACAATAGCCGCATCTCTGCCAGACAAAGCATTGAGTAAACTCGATTTACCAGCGTTAGGACGCCCGGCAATAACTACTTGCATGCCTTCGCGTAAAATACTGCCTTGTTTTGCCTGTTGTTGCACGCTAGCAAGTGTCGCTACAATATGGTTTAAGTCGCCTTGGACCTTACCATCAGACAAAAAATCGATTTCTTCTTCAGGAAAATCAATCGCGGCTTCCACATACATGCGTAAATGAATAATACTTTCTACTAGTTCATTGATACGTTTTGAAAACTCACCTTGTAATGAACGTAGTGCACTTCGCGCAGCTTGCTCGGATGATGCATCAATTAAATCTGCAATCGCTTCGGCTTGTGCTAAATCTAATTTATCATTTAAAAACGCCCGTTCTGAAAATTCTCCAGGTTTGGCTAAACGAATGTGTGGCTGAGAAAGAATAGCTTGGATCAGCATATCCATAATTATCTGACCACCATGCCCTTGTAATTCAAGGACATCTTCGCCAGTAAAAGAATGTGGATTGGGAAAAAATAGTGCTATTCCTTGATCAAGTACGGTTCCATCGCTGCCTTTAAAGTCACCATAATGGGCGTAACGCGGGGCAGGGCAATGACCTATAATAGCCTTAGCCACTACTTGCGCTTGTGGTCCTGATACTCGAATGATCCCTACGCCGCCTTTCCCTATAGCGGTAGCTTGCGCCACAATAGTATCTTGATGGAATAAGTTAGGTGCAGGAGTAACTTGATCAACAACACTCATAGTGAATTAATCTCGGAAGTTTTCAAACTGAAACGGTTGACCTAAATCAGCCGTTTTAACTAATTGCATGACTTGTTGAAGATCATCGCGTTTTTTACCAGTCACACGTAGTTTTTCACCTTGAATGGCTGTTTGCACTTTCATCTTTGCATCTTTAATCAATTTGATGATTTTTTTAGCCGTTTCTTGGTCAATACCTTCTTGGAAAACAACCTTTTGTTTATGCAATTTCCCACTACGATCTACACTTTGCATATCTAACGATTTGGTGTCAACCCCCCGTTTTACACAAGAGTTGCGTAAGATATCCATCATCTGCTTCAGTTGAAACTCACCTTCACCAACTATTTCAACAGTTTCGCCAACTAATTCAAATGAGGCTTCAACGCCACGAAAATCAAATCGAGTCGCAAGTTCACGATTGGCGTTATCAACAGCATTAGCGACTTCAACTTTATTAATTTCAGAGACAATATCAAAAGTAGGCATGGTGTATTCCTTATAAAAAATGGTTGTTATATATTATACGGTGCTTTTAGGTCACAAGTACAATTTGCCAATAAAAAAGCCGTTTGCTTCATCAAGACAGAGCTTGAAACAAACGGCTTATATCATATTTTGGTCTGAAAACTAGTGTGCTTTTATGCCACGTTTTTCCATTGATGCATAAATTATTTTTGCTTGAACCAACGTAATAATATTACTTACTAACCAATACAATACTAGACCGGCTGGGAACCACATAAAGAAAATAGTCATCATGACAGGCATAAACTGCATGATTTTCTTTTGCATTTCATCGGTTACCGTCATTGGCTGTAACTTCTGAAGCATGTACATTGAAATACCAGTTAACACAGGTAAAACAAAGAATGGGTCTTTAGTCGATAAATCCGTGATCCACAATACAAAGTCAGCTTGGCGCAATTCAACACTTTCTAGGAATACCCAATAAAGAGCTAAGAATATTGGCATTTGCAGTAATAGAGGGAAACAGCCACCCATAGGGTTGACCTTTTCTTTCTTATACAGCTCCATCATAGCTTGTGACATCTTTTGGCGGTCATCGCCAAATCGGTCTTTCAATTGAGTCATTTTAGGCGCTAATACGCGCATCTTCGCCATTGATTCATATTGCTTTTTGGTTAACGGATACATGATCCCTTTAACAATAATAGTAATGATGATAATTGCGACGCCCCAGTTTACAACCACACCTTGAATAATTTGTAGTAACCAGAATAACCATTCAGAGATAAACCATAAAAAGCCATAATCAACAGTTAAGTTTAAGCCTGTGGCATATAGCTTAAGTGTATCCTGGTCTTTAGGACCAAGATAGAGGACACTTTCTAAGATGGTTTGAGTACCGGCAGCAATACTTACTGGCTCAGAAGTGTAACCAATTGTGGCATATTCGTTATTAATTGAACGAGTATAAATGGTATTTGTTTTATCTTGTGGCGGCACCCATGCAGATAAGAAGTAATGCTCGATCATCGCAATCCAACCGGCAGGGGTTGCTACGCGTAGATTTTCTTCTTCAATATCGCTAAACGGATGTTTTTGATACTGTTCTTGATCCGTACCATATGCTGCGCCACGATAAGTTGGCATGAACATGTTACCTTCAGGTAAAGCGAAGGTTTGTTTAAGTTGAGCATAGGGCTGAACGATTGCGGTATTAATCGAGTTATTAGCAACAGTTTGTTGTAACTCTATCGCATGACTACCACGGGTAAAGATAAACGTTTTAGTAATTTGTATACCATCATTCCCGACCCAACTAAGTGGTACTGATAAGGTGTCATTATTTAACGTATATTGCATGCTGCTTGTTGTGTATAAAGGACGACCTGCAGGATTAGCATCTGGACCATTAGTGCCGATTAATCCACTTTGCGCCACATATAATGCAGCTGCGTTAGGACGTAATAAGCTATAAGAATCGCTAGAACCTTTAGTAACAGGATATTTAACTAAGTTGGCTTTAATTACATCGCCACCTAATAAATCAATTGTTACCAATAATGTATCTGTGACAACATCAACAAAACGCTCACTTTGACCTTGTTGATTTTGCATAACAGGGACAGTAGGTTGACTAGCCATACCGGCTGGTACGTCAACTGCACTGTTAGTAGCTGCATTTTCTGTCGAGTTATTTACTGAGCTATTTACTGAATTAGGAACAGTCAAATTAGTACTTGCGACAAATTTTGCCTCTGGTAATGCTAATTCGTTTTGTGTTTGCTCAACTGGCGTGACCGCTTTTGGCCCGTATGCTGACTGCCATTCCTGCCATAGTAAAAAACTCACTAGTGCAAGGGCAATAAGCATAAAACTACGTTGTGATTCCATTTTGGTCTCTTACTTAGGTTTGTGATTTTTATTGTTATCAGGCACGGGATCAATCCCACCTGGATGAAACGGATGACATTTTAATATGCGACGGCCAGATAACCAAACACCTTTTATACATCCATAGGTCTTAAATGAATCTAACGCATACTGCGAACACGTAGGATGAAACCGACAATTACTGCCTAAAAAAGGAGAAATAGCGATTTGGTAAAATCTAATCAGCGCTATAAATGGAAAAATTAAGATTTTTCGCAGCGTATTTTTAGCTTTTTCCATAGGGTGTTAAGCAGTTCATTAAATTCTTGGTTGCTAAGAGTATCAAGATTACTCTTTCCGATCACGATAATATCAACATTTGGTAAAAAATGCTGGTGATGACGGAAACTTTCTCTAATAACGCGCTTTAATCTATTACGGTCATGTGCTTTCTTAACACGATTTTTGGCAATAGTTATACCTAACCGAGGATGGTCATTTTGTGAGTTAATGCGTGCGAGGATAGTAACGTGTTTCGAAGGTGCAGGTACAGCTTCAGAAAAAACATAACTAAAGTGGGCCGGAGTTAACAGGCGTAACTCCCGAGTGAACGATACGTTACCCACTTTAATACTCGTTATGTGCTTTGATTATGCAGATAAACGTGCGCGACCTTTTGCACGACGATTTGCAAGAATCTTACGACCATTTTTAGTTGCCATGCGAGCACGGAAACCATGTGAACGAGCGCGTTTTAAATTGCTTGGTTGAAATGTTCTTTTCATTACCTAAGTCTCTACTTTATAGTTTAGTTAAACACAATGCGTGAAAAATGTTGTTACCGGCTGAACATATACCACTATATAAATATAGGTTCGATTAAGCCAATGACGTGAAATTCATCAATACCGCTGTAAAAGGACGCGCAATAATAGAGATCTAATCACGTTTTGTCAATGCTTAATGCACCGTTTATTACATAAATCGCGCAGAAAATGATCAACATTATTAGTTA
>DBBN01000026.1:18304-23481 GCA_002292215.1 Glaciecola sp. UBA983
TATTCAGCTTATATTGATTTTTTATCCACAAGTAAAAATATAATAAATACAGTCGCTTAACGTCTAGAGCTATATTATTTATTGTTTGGACTGTGGATAGGCGTATAATTAGCCACAGATAATAATTATAAAGGGTTTGATATGCAACTTTGGGAGCAGTGTCTAGAGCGTTTGTCGCTTGATTTAGACGCACAGCAATTTAATATGTGGATAAGACCATTACAGGCTGATTTGCAATTAGAAGAAGGACAATTAATTGCCATCACACTTTTTGCACCAAATCGTTTCGTGCTTGATTGGGTCAGAGATAAATACCTTAATCAAATTTCTCATTTAATAAGTGAATATCATTCTGCCCCAGGTGAGCCTCCTAAGTTAATTTTGGATGTATTTGCCAAACGTTCAAATCAATCAAATACGCCTTTATCTTCAGGTGTTTCCAATTCTTCAATCCAAACTAGTATGCCCGCCGCAACTCAACCAAAAGCGCCTGTAGTTTCTGTTGCTGCAACGGCAGATATTCCGCCTATGGTATCGCAATATAAAAGTAATATTAATCCTAATTACCAATTTGATAATTTTGTTGAAGGTAAGTCAAACCAGTTAGCGCGAGCTGCAGCTACGTCTGTGGCAAATGATCCTGGTGGTGCATATAATCCTTTATTTATTTATGGCGGTACAGGTTTAGGTAAAACTCACTTGTTACATGCGGTAGGGAATGGGATTGCTGCGACTAAACCCAATGCTAAGATTGTCTATATGCATTCTGAGCGTTTCGTCCAAGATATGGTTAAGGCATTACAAAATAATGCGATTGATGATTTTAAACGGTATTATCGTTCGGTCGACGCATTATTGATTGATGATATCCAATTTTTTGCAGGCAAAGATCGTTCACAAGAAGAATTTTTTCACACATTTAATGCTTTGTTAGAAGGTAACCAACAGATTATCCTCACGTCTGACAAATACCCTAAAGAAATTGTCGGGGTAGAAGACCGCCTTAAATCACGATTCGGTTGGGGTTTAACGATAGCTATTGAGCCTCCGGAATTAGAAACTCGTGTTGCTATATTAATGCGCAAGGCAGAAGAAAATAAAATTAAACTCCCCAATGAAGTTGCCTTCTTTATCGCGAAACGTTTACGTACAAATGTACGTGAATTAGAAGGTGCCTTAAATAGGGTAATTGCTAATGCTAATTTTACAGGGCGTGAGATAAGTATTGATTTTGTTCGTGAAGCATTACGTGATTTATTAGCGTTACAAGATAAATTAGTGACTGTGGATAATATTCAAAAGACAGTTGCTGATTATTATAAAATTAAAGTTGCTGATATATTATCCAAACGCCGAAGTCGAAGTGTTGCTCGTCCAAGACAAATGGCGATGGCTCTAGCTAAGGAATTGACTAACCACAGTTTACCTGAAATAGGCAATGGATTTGGGGGCAGGGATCACACGACTGTTTTGCATGCTTGTCGAAAAATCGAACAGTTAAAAGAAGAAAGTCATGATATAAAGGAAGACTACAAGAATTTAATTAGAACTTTGTCTTCTTAAGCATTAGAATGGCATAATGAAATAACGCTTACAGCCAATGAGATCCTGACCATGAAATTTACGATCAGCCGTGAACAATTTTTACAACCGTTGCAATTAGTTTCTGGTGCAATTGAACGTCGCCATACTCTACCAATTTTATCTAATATTTTATTAGTCGTAAAAGATGGTACGTTGACATTAACAGGAACAGATTTAGAAGTAGAACTCATTTCTCATTTAGCTCTATCATCTGAAGGTTATGAAGAAGGTGAGATTACTGTCCCGGCTAAAAAATTAGTAGATATATGTCGTGGTCTTTCTGACGGAAATGATATTACGTTCCAGGTTGATGGTAATAAAGCGACGATACGTTCAGGTCGTGGGCGTTATACTCTTTCTACGTTAAATGCAGCTGATTATCCTAACTTAGAAGATTGGCAAGCAGACGTTGAGTTTGTTATTTCGCAAAGTGATTTAAAGCATTTAATTGATAGCACTAGCTTTGCTATGGCACAGCAAGATGTGCGTTATTATTTAAATGGAATGTCATTAGAAACTGAAGAAAACAATATTCGTACGGTTGCGACTGATGGTCACCGTTTAGCGTTATGTAATTTAGCGTATACGACGGATACACTTCCAGTTCGTCAGGTGATTATTCCTCGTAAAGGTGTACTTGAAATTAACCGCTTGATTGAATCAAATGATAGTTCGGTTAAAATTAAAATTGGTTCTAACCATATTAGTGTCAAGTCTGCAGATTTTGTTTTTACTTCTAAATTGGTTGATGGACGTTTTCCTGATCACCGTCGTGTATTACCGAAAGAAACCACTAAAGCAGTCATTGCGAATAAAGACGTAATGAAAAAAGCATTTAGTCGTGCATCTATTTTATCAAATGAAAAATTTCGTGGTGTTCGATTAAACTTATCTGCTGGTGAGTTGAAGATTACCGCCAATAACCCTGAGCAAGAAGAAGCAGAAGAAATTGTAGATGTTAACTATCAAGGTGAAGATCTTGAAATTGGCTTTAACGTGGCATATTTGATAGATGTCATGAATGCATTAAAAACTGATGATGTTAAGTTTAACTTATCGGATTCAAACGCCAGTGCACTCATTGAAGACGCCATGGATAGTTCGGCATTATACGTCATCATGCCAATGCGTCTTTAGTCCTCAGCTTGAATTTATTATGAAACTGGACAAAGTCCAGATCTCGCAATTTCGAAACATTGAATCTGCGACTATTTATCCCTCACCACATCTTAATGTGGTGGTGGGGCAAAACGGCAGCGGTAAATCTTCCTTTTTAGAATCCCTACATTATCTTGGTTTTGGTCGTTCTTTTCGCACCAATAAACACCGTTCTGTTATTCAATCTACACACTCACAATTTAGTGTATTTGCAGAGTGTACCGATAATAAAAACGAAACTCATAAAATTGGATTAATGCGTAACAGCAAAGACGAGTTTTTATGTAGTATTAACGGTGAACGTTCGCAACGTTTAGCTAATTTAGTCTCCTATATTCCCGTGCAAATATTTACACCGCAATCGACAGATCTATTATTGGGTTCGCCAACACAGCGAAGAAGATTCTTAGATTGGGGATTGTTTCACGTGGAACAATCTTTTTATGACCTATCTATTGGCTATGCCAAAGTCCTCAAACAACGTAATGCATTATTGAAAATGCAACAAACTGGTAAAAAAATAGACAGTATCCAATTAGATTATTGGAGCCTCCAGTTGGCGATATATGGTGAAAAGATAGATGATGATAGGCAAAAGTATATTTCTGCGCTTAAATTGATATTTAAACGCATTTCAGAGCAATTTTTACCTGAGTTTTCCCTAGAAATTTCGTATAATCGGGGTTGGGATAAATCGATTGATTTCATCTCTGCTTTAAAAGAAAAAACAACGTATGATTCGCGGATGGGATTTACCTCAGTAGGTATTCACAAAGCAGATATAAAAATTAAAGCAGATGGTATCATCGCTATTGAACGTTTATCTCGAGGACAATTACGTATGCTGGTAGCAGCATTACAATTATCCCAAACGCTACATTTATTTGAAACCACCAATAAGTCGGGCATTTTTTTGTTAGACGATATTGGTGCAGAGTTAGATTTGGATAAACGTAAAAACTTTATCGAAGCGCTCTTAGCAACAAACACGCAATTGTTTGTAACAGCAATCGAGAAATCACATCTTTCGTTTGTTGAAGAATATAATGATAAGAAAATGTTTCACGTGGAACATGGCCACGTCGAAGAGGAGCAGTGAGTATATGGCTGAAGAAAATAATTATGATTCGTCCAGTATCAAAGTCCTAAAAGGACTTGATGCAGTACGTAAACGTCCAGGTATGTATATTGGTGACACCGATGATGGCACTGGTTTACACCACATGGTGTTTGAAGTAGTAGATAACTCTATTGATGAAGCCTTAGCGGGTCATTGTTCCGATATAAAAATCAAAATTCACACAGACAATTCTGTTTCGGTATCGGATGATGGGCGCGGTATTCCAACGGAGATTCATGAAGAAGAGGGTATATCTGCAGCCGAAGTCATCATGACAGTACTTCACGCAGGTGGTAAATTCGATGATAACTCATATAAAGTATCAGGCGGTCTACACGGTGTGGGTGTCTCGGTAGTTAATGCATTATCACACAAGTTGCGTTTACGTATTAAACGTCGTGGTAAAGTATTCGAACAAGAATACATTCATGGTGTCCCAAGTGAGCCATTAGCAGCTGTTGGTGATACGACGTCTACAGGTACCGAAATTCGTTTCTGGCCAAGTGAAGATACCTTTACTAATATCTTATTTCATTACGAAATATTAGCTAAACGTTTGCGCGAACTATCGTTCCTAAATTCGGGTGTATCTATCATTCTAGAAGACGAGCGCGATGGTAAAAAAGACCACTTCAAATATGAAGGTGGGATTCAAGCGTTTGTTGAATACTTAAACCAAAACAAAACTCCTGTGCATCAAAAACCATTTAACTTCAACATTGAGCGTGAAGATGGTATTGCCGTTGAAGTATCAATGCAATGGAATGATTCGTTCCAAGAAAATATCTATTGTTTTACTAACAACATTCCACAACGTGATGGTGGAACTCACTTAGCCGGTTTCCGTTCAGCACTCACTCGCACATTAAATACTTTTATGGAAAAAGAAGGATTTAATAAGAAGAACAAAAACTCGACTAGTGCGACAGGTGATGATGCTCGTGAAGGATTAACTGCAGTCATCTCAGTGAAAGTCCCTGATCCTAAGTTCTCATCACAAACTAAAGACAAGTTAGTTTCGTCTGAAGTTAAATCAGCGGTAGAGTCTGCAATGGGTGAAACATTGACAGAGTATCTATTAGAAAACCCAGCTGATGCAAAAATCATAGTGGGTAAGATTATTGATGCGGCACGCGCACGAGATGCAGCACGCAAAGCGCGTGATATGACTCGTCGTAAAGGTGCATTAGATTTAGCTGGCTTACCTGGTAAGCTTGCTGATTGCCAAGAAAAAGACCCAGCCTTCTCTGAACTCTATATAGTGGAAGGAGATTCTGCGGGTGGTTCTGCTAAACAAGGAAGAAATAGGTCAAAT
>DBBN01000088.1:0-16814 GCA_002292215.1 Glaciecola sp. UBA983
GTTAAAGTCGGCTTGCTTGAAGCTGAAGCTCGTGTCATTAATCGTCATTTTTTAAGCATCGTAGAGCGCCAACGTCCATTTGTTACCGCTAAACTAGCTACTTCATTAGATGGCAAAATAGCGCTCGCAAATGGGGTAAGTCAGTGGATAACACTAGCTCCTGCACGCCAAGATGTGCAACGTCACCGTGCTCAACATGCGTGTATCTTAACCGGCTCGCAAACGGTCATTCATGATGATCCACAGCTCAATGTTCGTCTCGCTGATGCGCCACCAGATCTTATACAGACATTAGCATTGAACCCTGTAGCGCAATTTTCTCAGCCATTGCGGGCGATTATTGATTCACACAACGTTTTAGATGAAAAGTATCAAATTATAGGTAAGGCCACGCCTTCAAGCCCGACGCATGTATTTAATGCAACCAATACACAGTTAAGCGCAAANNCGCAGCTAGCTCAACGTCAGATCAGTAGTGTTTGGGTGGAAGCGGGGGCTGGCTTAGTTGGGGCACTCTTAACTGCACAATTAGTTGATGAATTGATTATTTATCAAGCACCCATGCTATTAGGTGATGCGGCAAAAGATGCGATACACTTACCAACATTAACCGCAATGACACAACGAATTGAACTAGATATCACGGACACGCGTATGATAGGCCGTGATATAAAACACACGTGTAACGTGATCTACCCTAAAGGATAACAATGTTTACAGGTATTATTGAAGCGGTAGGCGAGATTTCGCAACTGCATAACAACGGCTCCGATATTCGCTTAACGGTACAATGTCCGCATTTGGATATGTCTGATGTCGCATTAGGCGATAGTATTGCGACTAATGGCGTGTGTCTTACGGTTGTCGAATTCGGCGATAATTACTATAGCGCCGATGTCTCGCAAGAGACCATCAAATACACCGGTTTTAGTGATTATACGACGGGCGCAAAAGTAAATTTAGAAAAAGCCATGTTACCGACTAGTCGTTTTGGTGGTCACATAGTGTCAGGACATGTCGATGGCGTTGGTCATATTACGCGGATCATCGATCAGCAAAAATACATTGAAGTCTGGGTGCATATGCCTGAAGAAATTCGTCATTATATTGCGCACAAAGGTTCAATCACGGTTGATGGGGTGAGTTTAACGGTTAATGATGTGACTGAAGATGAGTTTATGCTGTGGTTAATTCCACATACATTAGAACAAACCATTATTAACACATATAAAGTTGGTACACGCGTCAATTTAGAAGTAGACGTTATCGCACGCTACTTAGAGCGTTTAATGCAAGGCGGGAATAGCGCTAACAATGACAAACACAAACCCGATATTAGCATGGCGTTTTTAGCAGAAAACGGCTATTTAAATAGGAAATAATTTATGACTTTTCATTCCCCTGCAGAGATCATCGAAGACATTCGCCAAGGTAAAATGGTAGTGTTGATGGATGATGAAGATCGCGAAAATGAAGGCGATTTAATCATGGCTGCAGAGCACGTCACACCAGAAGCAATTAATTTCATGGTTACTCATGCCCGTGGTTTGGTATGTTTACCGATGACGGCTGAACGTTGTCGCCTTTTAAAACTCCCATTAATGGTAGATAAAAACTCAGCACAGTTTTCTACTAATTTTACCGTGTCGATTGAAGCGGCAGAAGGGGTTACAACGGGGATTTCAGCAGCAGATCGTGCTGTGACTATTTTAGCGGCAGTCAAACCTAATGCTGTAGCGACTGATATTGTACAGCCTGGGCATATTTTTCCACTCATAGCTAAAGATGGTGGTGTACTTAACCGTGCTGGACATACTGAAGCCGGTGTCGATTTAGCGCGATTAGCAGGGTGTGAACCCGCTGCTGTGATTGTCGAAATATTGAATGCTGATGGGACAATGGCACGTCGCCCTGAACTGGAAGTCTTCGCTCAAGAGCATGATTTAAAAATCGGTACCATCGCAGATTTGATTGAATACCGTAACCTCAATGAAACGACGATTGAGAAGGTAGCAGAATGTGATTTACCGACTGAATTTGGTGATTTTCGTTTGCATACTTTCAAAGATGTGATTGACGAACAACTACATTATGCGTTGGTCAAAGGGGATGTTGCTGTGAGTGAACCAGCGTTAGTTCGTGTACATTTACACAACACATTCTCGGATTTATTGGGTTCAACGCGAGGCGTGAATCGTTCAATGAACTTGCCTAAAGCAATGGCGCGTATCGGCGCTGAAGGTGGTGTGTTGGTCTTATTGGGAGCAAAAGAAAACATCGAACAACAAGTGCAACAATTTGCTGCTGAAGATCGTGGTGAAGCTGCCGCAGGTAAGGGATGGGAGGGTTCATCTCGTACTGTCGGTGTTGGTAGTCAGATTTTAGTTTCGTTAGGCGTGAAACAAATGAAGTTATTATCCAAACCAGTTAAATACTCAGGTTTATCAGGGTATGGTTTAGAAGTCGTTGAGTACATTAGCTAAATTTAATGTGGCAGCATCGCGCAGTTTTTGTGATATACTGTGCTCCGAAAAAATTGACTCTTTATACAGTATTTAAGGAAACCTGATATGCATATCATCGAAGGTAACATCCGCGCAACGGGCAAAAAATTTGCCATTGTCGTTTCTCGATTTAATAGTTTTGTAGTAGAAAGTCTACTTGAAGGTGCGGTAGATACATTAGACCGTTTTGGTGAAGTAGGTAGTGACGACATCACAGTTATCCGCGTACCAGGTGCCTATGAGTTGCCTATGGCGGCACAACGCATCGCCCAGTCCAAAAAATTTGACGCAATCATCGCATTAGGTGCGGTTATTCGTGGTGGCACGCCGCATTTTGATTTTGTGGCGGGTGAGTGTAATAAAGGTCTCGCACAAGTTTCGTTAGAATATAGCATTCCAGTTTCTTTTGGTGTTATCACCACGGATTCAATAGAACAAGCGATTGAGCGTTCTGGAACTAAAGCTGGAAATAAAGGCGCTGAAGCTGCAATGGGTGCACTTGAGATGGTTAACGTCATGGACGCCATTGACGAGGCTATTGCGTGAGTGGAGCAAAAATGAAACCTGCCGCGCGCCGCAAAGCGCGTGAGTTAGCCCTACAAGGGATTTACTCATGGCAGATGAGTGGTAACACAATCCAAAGCGTCGAATTAAATTTGGCAACCACTAACGATATGTCAAAAGTTGACGTAACGTTTTTTCAAGAGCTACTTCGTGATACAGCAAGCAAAGTAGCAGACTTAGATGTGTCGATTAAACCTTACCTAGGCCGCTTGCCTGAAGAGCTTGATCCTATCGAAAAAGCCATCTTACGTTTAGCGACGTTAGAGTTAACCCAACGTATTGATGTCCCCTACAAAGTGGTCATTAACGAAGCGATTGAGTTAGCCAAATCCTTCGGTGCTGAAGAAAGTCATAAATTTGTGAATGGCGTGTTAGATAAAGCTGTAAAGACACTTCGTCGTCACGAATTACCATAATCACTGCATGATATTTCGTTGTTAATCGAATGAAAGAATTTTCAATCATTGAAAAATACTTTACTTCTCAGTCACAACCACGCCAAGATGTTATTATTGGTGTCGGTGATGATTGTGCCATTACTAAAGTACCGGCCAATCAAGCATTAGCAACGACGACTGATACCTTAGTCAGTGGGGTGCATTTCTTGCCTGACACTGCACCTAGTGATATTGCCCACAAAGCGTTAGCGGTCAATTTAAGTGATTTAGCTGCCGTGGGCGCTGTCCCTGCATGGATCAGTTTAGCCATCTCATTGGAGCGCACGGATGAAGATTGGCTTGATGAGTTTTCTGATACCTTGGCACGTTTATGTGAATACTACTCTATCAATCTTATTGGTGGCGATACGACACGCGGTCCGTTAAGTATTACGATTACGGCGCAAGGCTTCGTCCCGCCTGAAAGTATTGCTACGCGCAGTGGGGCAAAACCGGGTGATTTATTGTATGTTACTGGCACATTAGGTGATGCAGGTGCTGGGCTAGATATCTTGTTAGGTAAGCTCGATTGTTCGACATTAACAACTCTCAATTCGCAACAGCAAGACACCATTGCAAGTTACTTGACAGAGCGCCATTATAAACCGACTCCTCGGGTGTTAGCGGGGACGGCGTTACGTCGTATGATTTCAAGTTGTATTGATTTATCAGACGGCTTGCTTGGCGATATTCAACATATTATGCGGGCATCAAAGTGTGGCGCACACATCAACGTCGAAAGTTTACCTATTTCTCCAGCATTAGCGGCATTAGTCCCTGCCGAACAAGCATTTGACTATGCCTTATCTGCTGGTGATGATTACGAGTTATGTTTTTCTTTACCCCAAAAAAATACGTCTGAATTAGAATTGGCGCTCAATGCTGCTAATGTTAATTTTACCTGTATAGGGCAAATCGTCGGTGGTAACATGCTCATTTTAACGCATAACGGTCATCCCTATCAGCCTGCTGGGCATTCATTTGAACATCAGTTTGATAGTTAACTTACAGGTCACGCCAGTATGACACCGGATATTCGCCAACGTCTCAATTTACTCAATCCCATTCATTTTTTAGCGTTAGGCTTTGGCTCAGGTCTCGCGCCTAAAGCTCCAGGCACATTTGGCTCTCTAGCAGCCATTCCACTGGTATGGTGGTGTGCAACCTCGCTCAGCTTACCGGTATATATTTGCGTCGCTCTTATTGCTTGTTTGGCAGGTATTTACATCTGTGGAAAAACAGCTCAGGACATGCAAGTACACGACCATGGCGCAATTGTCTGGGATGAGGTGGCAGGTATGCTGTGTGTGTTTATTGCGCTGCCCATCACTTGGGAAACACTACTGTTGGGGTTTGTGTTATTTCGTTGGTTGGATATTCAAAAGCCATTATTTATTGGCTGGATTGACCGTAACTTTACCGATGGATTAGGGATCATGCTTGATGATATAGTCGCAGGTCTGGTGGCATGCGGGATATTGCATGCCATTAATACTGCTAGCACGTTCTAATTCAACGCTGAGACTGAAGCTAAAATTAGGGTTAAGCTCTATTCAAACGTTGTTGCACTTGTTCGACAATCCCTGCAGCATCAATCTTTAACAGCGTATACATTTGAGATTGGGTAGCCTGCATGATAAATTCATCAGGCAAACCGCACTGTAGCAATTGAGTTAACAACCCTTCAGCTAAAATGAATTCGCCCACTTCGCTTCCTGCACCGCCTTTAATTGCGCCATCTTCTAAGGTCACTAATAAGTCATGTTCTTGTGCAGCAGCTATGATGGCTTGGGTATCAAGAGGTTTTACAAAGCGCATATCAATTAATGTTGCATTTAACGTTTGTGCTGCTTTTCTTGCTTCTGGTAGCAATGTGCCAAAGTTTAAAATCGCAACCCGTTGTCCACAAATATCAGGGGTAGGTTGGATCTCACGCAAAGTACGTGATTTACCTATTTCAAGTGCAGTCATGTTTTCATCAATCGGCGCATCTTCACCACCACCACGCGGATAACGTACCGCAGCGGGTTGTTGTAATTGATGTCCAGTGTAGAGCATTTGGCGACATTCATTTTCATCGCCTGGGGTCATGATCACTAAATTAGGAATACAGCGTAAAAAACTGATATCAAATGCACCTTGATGGGTTGGCCCATCTGCACCGACAATACCAGCGCGATCGATAGCAAATAACACCGGTAAATTTTGAATAGCAACATCATGAATCAATTGATCGTAAGCACGTTGCAAAAACGTAGAGTAAATAGCAACTACTGGATGCAACCCGCGGATCGCCATACCAGCAGCTAATGTCACCGCATGCTGTTCGGCAATAGCAACATCAAAATATTGTTCTGGGTATTGTTTAGAAAACGCCACCATACCAGAACCTTCGCGCATCGCTGGCGTAACAGCCATAAGCTTAGGATCAACCGCCGCCATATCACACAACCACTGACCAAAAATAGCAGAGTAAGTAGGTGAGGTAGGCACAGATTTAGGTAAGCGTTCATCTTCCGGGTTAAACTTAGGTACAGCATGAAATTTAATCGGATCTTTTTCGGCTACATCATATCCTTTGCCTTTTTTGGTCACGACATGCAGTATTTGAGGACCGGAGATATTACGCATGTTTTTGAGTGTATCGACCATGCCACTTACATCGTGTCCATCAATGGGACCGATATAATTAAATCCCAATTCTTCAAATATCGTACCCGGGACCACCATCCCTTTGATATGTTCTTCGGCTTTTGAAGCAAATTCTTTTAAAGGTGGGACGTTAGAGAGGACTTTTTTGCTCCCGTCACGAATAGTGTTGAAAAAGCTACCTGTTAATAAGCGGGCTAAATGTGAATTTAATGCACCCACATTTTCAGAAATTGACATTTCATTGTCATTTAATATAACCAACATATCTTTGGCAATATCGCCGCCATGATTGAGCGCTTCAAAGGCTAAACCTGCGGTTAAAGCACCATCACCAATGACGGCAACGGTTTTTCGGTTCTGACCCTCTTTATCAGCTGCAATAGCCATACCGACAGCTGCACTGATTGAAGTAGATGAGTGACCGACTGCAAAGGTGTCATACTGGCTTTCTGGAGGCCACGGAAAAGGATGTAACCCGCCTTGTTGACGAATAGTCGTCATACGCTCACGGCGACCTGTTAAAATTTTATGAGGATAAGCTTGATGACCTACATCCCAAATCAACTGGTCAAACGGGGTGTTATATACATAGTGTAATGCGACCGTCAGCTCGACAGTTCCTAACCCAGATGCAAAATGCCCACTAGATTTGCTCACACTTGACAACAAAAACTGTCTCAGTTCAGTGGCGACTTGCGCCAATTTATCTTTAGGAAGCGTCCGTAATTCCTCAGGTGTGTTGGCCAAAGCCAGAGTAGGGTAATGTGCAAGATCCAATGACATATATAGAAAAGTACTCTGTGGGTTAGTAGCTACGCTGAACTAAAAATTCAGCAAACTCGTTTAGTAGAGTGGTATTGTAAGGTAATTGGTCCGATGATTGAAGTGATTCTGCGTATAACTGGGCTAAATAATCTTGTGATGCTTGTAAACCTAATAAAGCTGGAAAGGTAGACTTATTGAGCTCTTGGTCTGAACCACTCGGTTTACCAAGGGTTAGGCTATCACTGGTCACATCCAAAATATCATCGAGTACTTGAAACGCCAAGCCTAAATTACGACTAAAAGTTTGTAAGTGCGCAATGTCTGCCAGATCTAAATCTGACGTTAATGCAATCACCATACCCACACATGCACTGAGTAATGCACCCGTTTTGAGTGCATGTAATTGCGTTAAGGTATTAATATCAATCGCGGTGTCAGTGAAATGCAAATCAATAGCTTGGCCACCGCACATGCCATCATAGCCTGCAGCTTTAGCTAACACAGAAATCACTGCTACTTTTTCACGATCAGTCAGTGTAGGCGAGTTGGCAATATGTTCAAATGCTAATGATTGCAGTGCATCACCCACTAAAATTGCTGTGCCAGGGCTAAACTGAATATGGCAAGTTGGCTGACCACGACGTAAATCATCATTATCCATATCGGGCAGGTCATCATGAACAAGCGAATACGCGTGAATACATTCAATGGCGACCATCAACGGCGCCAGCTTGTTAGCATCTATCGCAAGCGTTTCGCCAAGGATAGCAATAAATAATGGTCTCACTCGTTTACCTTGACCGAGCAAGGCATATCCCATTGCTGGTAATAGATCACAAGGTAGCGACGGATAATGGGCTAATGCTTGAGTTAACAGCTGATTAGTGTGCTCAATGGTTTGAGTATGGCGGTGTTTAAAACTCATAATCCGAATCAGACTCATCCGTTGTTAACACTTCTAATGTTGCATTATCTTTGGCTAAGACGCTAACCTGTTGCTCTGCGTCTTTTAAATAACGCTGACATGAACGGGCTAATGTAATGCCTTCTTGAAATTTACCTAAAGCCACATCTAGCGGTAATTCACCACGTTCCATTTCTTGAACGACAAGTTCAAGTTGTTGCATCGCTTGTTCAAAATTCGGTTGTTGTTTTTCAGTCGCGCTATCGTGTGCCATGTCTCATCCACTTTTTGTAAGATTCATAGGATATTAACTATAGATAATATCGTAAATGTCGATAAAAAGCATAGTAATCTTATTCTGCTATTCACACCATAAGAGGGTTTTCAATGGATTTAGCTACGATAGTCGGCATGATTGGCGCGATTGGCTTTAATGTCATGGCGATGGTCCAAGGCGGCGACATTGGTATGTTTATCAACGTACCATCTATCTTAATTGTATTTTGTGGTTCATTGTTTGTGGTGTTGTCGCAGTTTTCATTGGGGCAGTTTTTGGGTGCAGGCAAAATTGCAGCTAAGGCGTTCATGTTTAAAATTGAAGCACCTGAAGCACTGATCCATAAAGTCGTTGAAATGGCTGATGCTGCTCGAAAAGGAGGTTTTTTGGCATTGGAAGAAGCGCAAATTGATAACCCTTTCATGCAAAAAGGGGTAGATATGCTGGTTGATGGGCATGATGTTGAAGTGGTACGAGAAACTTTATCCAAAGATATTTCGATGACGACCCAGCGCCATGAATTCGGTGCGTCGATTTTTAAATCACTGGGCGATATTGCACCAGCAATGGCGGTTGCATTATTAACTACCTTATATGGCGCATTTTTAGCGAATATCATCTGTTTGCCCATTTCGGCTAAATTAAATGTGCGCTCACAAGAAGAAAAAGTCAATCAGTCACTTGTGCTCGATGGGATTTTAGGGATTGCCGATGGACAAAATCCGCGGGTCATCGACGGGATATTAAAATCCTATTTAGCAGAATCTAAACGCGCCAATGAAGCAAAAGAAGCAGAAGAATAATGGCTGACGAATGCCCTAAATGCCCACCAGAAGGACTGCCCCCGTGGATGGGGACATTTGCTGATTTAATGTCTTTGTTAATGTGCTTTTTTGTTCTGTTATTGTCATTTTCTGAAATGGATGTACTGAAATTTAAGCAAATTGCAGGCTCAATGAAGTTTGCGTTTGGGGTACAAAGCAAGCTTGAAGTTAAAGATATTCCCAAAGGGACAAGTGTCATTGCTATGGAGTTCTCTCCGGGTAAGCCACAACCGACGCCAATAGAAACCATTCAACAAGTCACGACTGAAGTGACTCGCCAAGAACTTGAGTTTCAAGATGGTGAAAGTGCGCATGCTGGCGGTAAACAACGCCAGCAAGGTGAACAAAGTGGCGGGCAGGCAACGTCTACTTCAGTCAATATGGCATCAGCGTCGGATGCCTCTGATTCGGCAAATAAAGACAATATTGCTGAGCAGTTGAAGAAAATAGCTGAAAAAATGGAACAAGAGATCCGAGATGGCGCGATAGAACTAGAATCATTGGGACAACAGATTACTATCCGGATCCGTGAAAATGGGTCATTTGCTGCGGGTTCGGCATTTTTACAGCCACAATTTGTACCTGTCGTGATCAAAATCGGCACAGCGCTATCGGATATCCCAGGTGAGATTGAAGTCTCTGGTCACAGTGATATTTCTAATATCGCAAATAAGTTGTATCGGTCTAACTGGGATTTATCTTCTCAACGTGCGGTGGCGGTCGGTGAACAACTGGTGCAAGCTCCTAATTTTGATGCTAGTCGCATGATTGTGGTGGGGATGTCGAATAATCGGTTGTTAACTGAAGAGCTCACAGCGCAAGCGCAAGCTCGTAATCGCCGAGTTGAGATCATGATTAATCAGGGCAGACCTAAATACAGTGATCCCATCTCGGTGACGCAGTAGCGAGTAGCTGTTAGCGGAACGTCAACGCATCAGTATGCGCAGTTTTACCTAACACGAGCTGCACGGTAGAGATAGAGCGTTCTCTAAATCCGCCCTCACAATAGTTGAGGTAATATTGCCACATTCTAGAAAAACGTTCATCGTAGCCTTTTTCGCGCAGTGATTCGATGTTCTCAAAGAAACGGTCATGCCAATGCGAAAGTGTTTGTGCGTAATCTAAACCGATATCATGTAGGTCGCGAATACTTAAATCGGTGTATTCTTTAATACAACGGTTAATCATATACTGTGACGGTAAAAACCCACCAGGGAAGATGTATTTTTGGATAAAATCCACGCCACTGCTGTAACTTTCATAACGACGGTCATCAATGGTGATAGCTTGTAATACCATGATGCCTTCCGGTTTCAATAATGAAGTACACTTTTCAAAAAAGTTACGTAAATAGGATTTACCTACCGCTTCAATCATTTCGATGGAAACCAGTTTGTCGTATTCGCCTTCAAGCGTACGATAATCTTGCTTGAGAAGAGTGATTTTGTCAGTCAAGCCTTCACGGGAAACCCAGTCTTCAGCCCATGCATATTGCTCATCAGAAATAGTCGTTGTGGTAACACGACAGCCGTAATGTTTAGCTGCATAAACCGCTAATCCACCCCAGCCGGTACCAATTTCCATTAAATGATCTGTGGGCTTGAGTTGCAACTTGTCACAAATCGCTTTGAGTTTGTGTTGTTGCGCCTCGGCTAAATTTGCTTCTGGATGCGGGTAAACAGCAGATGAGTACATCATGCTTTCATCTAAAAACTGCGTGTATAGTTGATTGCCTAAGTCATAATGCGCTTGGATGTTTTTGCGCGCTTGCTCAACCGAGTTACGATTTAAGAAATGTTGGATCTTGTTAAATGGATAAGTTAACCAACCAAAGCGTTTTTCCCATTTATCAAGTACAGGTAAGTTGCGAGCAAAAATACGGATCACGTTGGTTAGATTCGGTGATGTCCACAAACCATCCATAAAAGTTTCACCGCTGGCAACACTGCCACCAAATAGCAAATGGCGATAGGCTTTAGGATCAAGGATATTGACCTCTGCTTGAAGTTCACTATTAAGATCACCCATTTGTGCCACCATCACGCCGTGTTCTTTTAGAGTCATACAGCCTTGTGGTAAATGGTTTAGAACACTTATAAAGGCGCGTTTACACCATTTATCCATGAGCGAAGCGTTTTCTGTTTTTATTATAGTTTGTTGTGCTTGAGACATTGCTCATTCCTCAGGTTTTTTAGTGGCGGGTTTTGCATAGCCATAAAATGGTGTGCGTTTGATAAATAACTTCAACGCTTGCCAATAAATCCCGCCGACAGTTTTTAACGTCATACTAGGTATACGCTTTTTCGCTGTAGAAAGATTAGTTGTAGTGAGTTCTTGGCGGTGTAAATCAATACTCGCCACCATGTGTTTGATTTGTTTGTAGCACGAGAGTGTCAGCGTCAGGTGTTCACTCGGTTGTGAAATGCGCCATTTGTATTGCATATCCATTGGATTAAACGGACTGACATGAAATGCTTTTGGGGTATCATCTTGTTCGCTTAAATCCACTAAATAATAATGGCGTTCATGCCACGGCGTATTACTGACTTCAGCGAGCATAAAGGTGAACTGCTTAGAAAGGGGATCTTGGACATAATAAAAATTCACAGGGCTAAAGTATAAATTGAGCATCCGTGTTTGCCCTAGAAAATACACATCCCCAATAATTGGGGTCGTAACCGATTTTAGTAATGTATCGCGTAGGGCATTCATTTTTGCTAAGATTTCTTGCTCCAAGGGCAAACCTTGTTGATTAAGATAATCACTACGACGAAACTCTAAAAAGCCTTTTTGATCAACATTAAATCCGTCAAGTTGAGCTAACTCTGGCAGTTCTTTTAGTTTGATCCAAAACAAATAAATATCATATCGAAATTCATGGACCGTGGGTGTAAAACGTTTGTGGTAGACATTTCCTTGATAGATTGCACTGCTTAAACTCACAAAGTGGCTCCAAAACGTGCGCACACATCCAAGGCACTGCGCACACCATCTTCATGGAAGCCGTTATACCAATAGGCACCACAAAAATGCAGATTGTTAATGCCGCACATAGTAGAGCGCTGACCCTGAGCATTAACCATTGAGGGGCTAAATTGTGGATGGGCGTATTGATAACGACCTAATATTTTCTCTGGATCGATTTCCGCGGTGTTATTTAAGGTGACACAGAAGGTGTGTTCGGTTTGCAGACTTTGCAATATGTTCATGTTGTACGTGACAGTGGCAGGTTGCAGGGTTTCATTTTCATCCCCTTTTATCAGATAGTTCCAGCTCGCCCAAGCGAGTTCGCGTTGTGGTAAAATGTTCGTGTCAGTGTGCAATACCACGTCATTCATGGCGTATTTAATATTGCTCAGTACCGCTTGCTGCTGGGATGTAGGTGTCGCTAGCATGGCTAAAGCTTGGTCAGAATGACACGCAAAAATAACCTCATCAAACTCTTCAGTTAAGACTGTGGTTTCACTGACTTGCTCATCACGGTAA
This sequence comes from Glaciecola sp. UBA983, assembly GCA_002292215.1. Classification (GTDB taxonomy): domain Bacteria; phylum Pseudomonadota; class Gammaproteobacteria; order Enterobacterales; family Alteromonadaceae; genus Opacimonas. The sequence continues at coordinate 12,414 of DBBN01000088.1, forward strand.
TGCACAGTGTGACCCGTGGCGCTGGTTACTGATGACGTGACTTTAACGACTGGAGAGTTAAGCTTAATGCTGTCAGCAAATTCACGTGTTAACGGTGCGATGTATTCTCTCGAACCACCCATAATGGTATACCACTGCGGTCTATCAGTGATATTAAGTAAACCGTGATTATTAAAAAACTGTAAGAAAAACGTCAACGGAAAGGCTTTTGAGTCTTCAATCGACATCGACCAAATTGCGGCGCACATAGGCAAAATGTAGTTTTGGCTAAAGTCATCACTGAGGTTGTGGTGGTGAATATAATCAAATAACGTGATCCCTGTTGCTGCATGTTGCTGGGCATCATCGGATTTACATAATTTATTAAACTTCAATATGTCTCGCACGATGCGCCAAAAACGCGGGCGGAAGAAATTTCGACGCTGAGCAAATAATGAATTCAGCGTATTGCCATTATATTCTAAATTAGCTTGTCGGTTTTTGACACTAAAGCTCATTTCTGAGGGCTGGGCATTCACCCCAATCTGGCTCATTAATTTATTAAAATTGGGATACGTCCAATCGTTAAACACGATAAAGCCTGTATCAATGGCATAATGTACATCATTGACGACCACATCTTTAGTTGCGGTGTGACCACCGATATAATCGTTAGCTTCAAATACGGTAATGTCATGCTCTTTATTCAGCATATAGCCACAGGTTAGTCCGGAAATACCTGTACCAATAATTGCTATTTTCTTTTTCATTTCACACTCTTATTATTATTGTTACGCTGATTCGTGTCACTTCGCTTTGGCTGGCGCATACGCAAACTTAAGCGATGTTGGATAAATTCGGGTAGGGCATGTAAACCGCGTAAGATCATACTAAATCGCGTCGGAAAGTAAATACTCGCTTTATTAGTTTTAATCCCCGCCACAATATCTCGGGCAGCTTCTTCCACTGAAATACTCATCGGCATAGGGAAATCATTTTTATCGGTTAATGGGGTGATGACAAATCCAGGTGAAATAGTCTGCACGCGCACGCCTTTCTCTGCATAGTCAACGGCGCAGCTTTTAGCTATATAATGTAATGCGGCTTTACTCGCACCGTAGGCTTGGCTGCGGGGAAATGGTAACAAGCGCGCTAAACTATCAACAAACACCAGTTTGTTACCGGATTGCAAGTTAGGCGACAAGGCTTTGATTACATTGATCACACCAAATACATTAGCCGCAAAGACACGTTCAAACATAGCCGGTTCAATGTCATCAATATCGACATATTCACACGTGCCTGCGTTGAGTAGGGCAATGTCACATTGAACGTTAGCTAATGCTGCTTGGGTTTGCGCTAAGTCGGTGACATCAAACTGACAGGTTGATATGTTGGGCTGCTGGGCTAAGACTGCGAGCTTGTCTGCATTTCTGCCACAAGCAATAACACTGTAGCCGAGTTGAGCGGCGAGTAACGCGACTGCTTCACCAATACCGGAGGTCGCGCCTGTGATGAGTAGACGTTTCATGCGCGCATGCCTGCTTTAATTTTATTAATGATAAATTTTAGAATGGGAACTTGCTCGTATACCATTTGCCCAAGATCATAATAATCTTGATGGAAAAATATGGCGTCGTCACGGACTTTCAATAAGGTAATGCCATCAACATGGATGGTTTCTCCGCCATTCAAGCGCGGGGTTGCAAAGGACATGGTCCATGTGACGGTATAGGATTGATGCTGTACAAGCGGTTGCAATTCATGTGCTGCGATATGATGAATGGCAAACTCACAGTGTTTGGCGTTAACGAGTAAATTTTTAAAATAAGCGGTGAGTTGTCCAAGGCCGTGATGGGTACCTACCGGGTCAATCAAGGTAATATCGTCAGCGTAGATCTTAGTAAGTTGCGCAATATCGGCGACAGCTAGCGTTTGATAAAATGAGGCAAAACGGTCTATTACAGTCATAAATGCTTATTTAATTAAATCATGTATATGGTTACACATTCGTATAATAGATGGATCACCGTGTAATTACTCGCCTTTTATTTAAATATTTTTTAATCCTTTGTCATACATTGTGCGTAAAGAAGAGTGTGTAATATTAATAAGGCATTAATTGTGGTTACGTTACCTTTATTCCCATTATCAGCGCATGTTCTTCCAGGTGGTAGAATGTCGTTACGTATTTTTGAACCTCGTTATACTAGAATGGTAAAAGAAGCCTGCGCTTCGGATTCTGGTTTTGTTATTTGTATGCTTAATGCGAAAGGTGACAAAACAACCAATGAGGATATTCATCCAATTGGAACTTATGTCAATGTTGTCGATTTCAATTTGCTAGAGGACGGATTGTTAGGGATTACCGTTGAAGGTATAAAATGTGTATCGATTGCTAACATTCGTAGTGAAAAAGATAATCTGCGCATTGCTGATTGTGAGGTGATTACTCCGTGGGAGTTTAACTTACAAAAAGATGCGCTACATCCTATGGATATAAAGCTTAAAGAGATTTTTGATAAGTATCCAGAGGTCAATTCGTTATACCAAGAAACCAAGTTTGATGATCCAATTTGGGTGATCAATCGCTGGCTCGAATTGCTACCGGTAGACGCTGCGCAAAAGCAACAATTTTTAGCCGATAATGACTGCTCAGAGGTTGTACAATACTTAACAAAACTGGTAGAGTAATTTATGATCCTTAATTGATCCACCGCGTATAAATATAAAATATGTAGAAAGGTGGATGTATGCTCGTTGGAATTTCCTTGGAAAATAAATTACAAAATACCGGCAAGCCTAAGGACTGTGCAGATGAAATGTCACAGGCCTTACTTGAAGTTGCATCACAACGGTGCCAACGTTCTTACTCTAAAATATTCGGTTATTTTGCACCACGCTTACGTTCTTACGCATTAAAACAAATGGGAAATGAAGCGTTGGCAATGGAAATGGTCCAAGATACCATGACCAACGTGTGGCAAAAAGCGCATCTCTTTAATGCCGAAAAAGGCTCCCCATCAACGTGGATATTTACGATTGCTCGTAACATTCGCTTTGATATGCTCCGCAAATTAAAAAATCGTAAAGAAGATATTTGTTCTGATGATCTATGGCCCGTTTTGTGTGAACAAACGCCGGATCAGAATGAAGTATCGCTTGAAGAACAAGTCACCTTAGAACAAGTTAACCAGTTGTTTAATAATCTTCCAGAAAAACAACGCGCCGTGATTGAAGCCATTTATGTTGATGGTAAGTCGCAGCAAGAAGTCGCTGATGAATTAGCCATTCCCTTAGGAACCGTCAAAAGCAGAACTCGATTAGCATTGCAGCGTTTAAAGGACATGTTAGAAGATCATGATTAATTATCACCCTACCGATAAACAATTGCAGCAATTTGCAGAAGGTAATATTTCTCCTGCGTTAGCATTAGTTGTTTCAGCTCATTGCGATGTATGCAGCCAATGCCAAGAAAAAGTAGACGATATTAATATCGAGTTATCTTCTGTGATTGAAAATGTACGCGCTCATGACTACGTAGATCCTGCATTTGAAAAAATGCTTGCTTCTATAATGCACCTGCCTATTGTTGACACGAAACCTGTGGTTGCTCCTAGAATCGAACTTGATGGTCGGTTTTTTGATGTCCCACGTCCGTTACAACGGTTTGTGAAAAACACAGGAAATTGGTCACATTTATTGGGCAAAGTATGGCAAGCACCAGTAGATTTAGGCGATGCCGGCATGGCGAACTTTATCTATATGGAAAAAGGTGGTCGTGTACCAGAACATACGCACAAAGGAACGGAGTTAACACTGGTTGTCGATGGTGAGTTTTCGGATGGCTTAGCTGATTATGATTCGGGAGACTTTATCATCATGGATAATGAGCACATTCATTCGCCTCATTCAAATGCCGTAGAAGGATGTTTAGTCTTTTCGATTGTAGATAAGCCATTGCATTTTACGTCGGGTATCGCTCGATTACTGAATCCATTTAGCCATTTGTTCTTTAAATAAACGTTAAATACAGAAAAGCGCTAATAAAAGCGCTTTTTTTATGTCTGAATATTATGTAAAACGCAATATGACCTACAAAATAAACTCACTCTCAGGATAGTTTAATTTCAAAATCTTGATGGCGTTTTGTTTAAGTTGCTCCAAACCTAACTGCTCATAACATGACACCATGATTTCTAATGCTTCTTGTACCATGACTGTGTCAGGATAATATTCTAATACATACTGTCCGCGGTTTGCTGCAGCAACATACGCTTCACGGCGCATATAAAAACGCGCAATGGCAATTTCATATTTGGCTAGGCGTGTTTTAATAAACACCATGCGTTTTTGGGCATCGGTCGCATACTTGCTTTCTGGGTATTTGTTCAGTAATTGACTAAAATCATTAAAGGCTTC
>DBBN01000088.1:16934-24984 GCA_002292215.1 Glaciecola sp. UBA983
ATCAAGCTGGACTTGATGAGATAATTCGCCAAATGGGTAACGAGAATCGAGATCACTGAGAATTTGTGCTGCCCCACCAAAATTACCATTTTTCATGGCCGCTTTAGCTGACGCGTAAATGGCTTGAGGGCCTTTTAATTCAACTGCTTGAAGCTCTTCGTCAGGGGCTGAACTACATCCGCCTAGGACGAATAGTCCGACTAAGCTGAGTGCTAAAATTCTTGTTTTCATTAACTCTTAAACCTTTGTTATTGATTCTTTAATTGGCACAATGCTTATTATTGCACACCTTGGCCTGTAAACTGATATAATTGTATTTTATTTATCAGACTTTTTCTAAATTATCTAATATGTCTCAATCTAATACCACGCAACAAACTATTTCCCTCACCGGGATCGTCGATCAAACTCAATTTGATAAACGCTTAGATCAGGTTTTGGCCGATTTGTTCCCCGAATATTCAAGAAGTAAGCTAAAAGAATGGATTTTAGCCGGTTTTGTCAGTATTGATGGTGAGGTCGTAACGGTTGCTAGGCAAAAAATGAGAGGGGATGAGCAAATTGACATCCACGCTGAAATTGCCGTACAAGTGCAGAATACGCCACAAGCAATCGATTTAGATATTGTGTTTGAAGATGAACATGTTTTAGTCATCAATAAACCGGCAGGTTTAGTGGTGCATCCTGGCGCAGGCAACGCTGACGGTACGGTATTAAATGCGTTACTTGCGTATTATCCTGCGATTGAAACGATCCCACGTGCAGGTATTGTGCACCGTCTGGATAAAGATACGACCGGATTAATGGTGGTTGCTAAAACGTTGATTGCACAAACTTATTTGGTTGAGCAGTTACAAACTCGCGTCATGAGTCGTGAATACGAAGCCTTGGTATATGGCACTATGGTCTCGGGCGGATTCATCGATGAGCCGATTGGTCGTCATCCAACTAAACGTACGTCTATGGCTGTTCGTGCAACAGGTAAAGAAGCGACAACGCATTATCGTATCATTGAAAAATTCCGTGTACATACGCATTTACGTTTGAAACTCGAAAGTGGTCGTACGCATCAGATTCGAGTGCACATGGCACATATTCGCCATCCTATTATTGGTGATCAGTTATATGCAGGTCGTCCACGTATGCCTAAAGCAGCAAGTGCTCACTTCATGAATGCATTACGTTCATTTAAGCGCCAAGCTCTGCACGCTGCACAGTTATCGTTTGCACATCCGATTTCAGAAGATTGGTTGACGTTCAACGCGCCGATCCCTGCTGATTTCAAGCAACTGTTAGAAGATGTCCGAGCAGACACCGTTATCCACGGGATCGAAGAAGATTAATTGATACATATCAACTAAATCAAATAAACCAGCCATTGCTCATCTTTTATTCAATTGATGAGTTGATTCTCTCCTTTTACGTACCCATTATGTATACAACAAATAGATAATGTAATGTGAAGGAGAGTGCCTTATGCGTCTTGATAAATTTACTACCAAATTTCAAACAGCTATTTCCGATGCCCAATCGCTAGCATTGGGTCGTGATCACCAATATATTGAACCTGAACATATTGCGACTGCATTGTTAAATCAGCAGGGTGGCAGTGTGCGCACTATTTTGCAAAAAGCGGGTGTCAATCTTAATGCGTTGCGTTCAGGATTATCGCAAGCACTCGAAAAAATTCCTCGAGTGCAAGGTGCCGGTGGTGATGTCCAATTGGGCCGCGATACGACTGCATGCCTCAATTTGACCGATAAACTTGCACAAAAAAACAATGATCAATTTATTTCTTCTGAATTGTTTGTGTTAGCCGCACTTGAATCTAAGACCCGTTTTGCCGATTTACTCATCAGTGTCGGTGTGACAAAAGATAAACTGCAAGAAGCCATTGAAACGGTGCGAGGAGGAGAAAACGTTAATGATCCGAATGCAGAAGACGTGCGCGAAGCATTAGAAAAATACACCACGGATCTGACTGAACGCGCCGAACAGGGCAAACTCGATCCGGTGATTGGTCGTGATGATGAAATTCGCCGCACCATTCAAGTCTTACAACGCCGTACCAAAAACAACCCTGTATTAATTGGTGAACCCGGTGTGGGTAAAACCGCCATCGCGGAAGGGCTTGCGCAACGTATTATCAACGGCGAAGTGCCTGAAGGAATGAAACACAAACGCGTATTGTCGTTGGATATGGGGGCATTGATTGCCGGTGCTAAGTATCGTGGCGAATTTGAAGAACGCCTTAAAGCCGTATTAAATGAGTTGTCTAAAGAAGAAGGCAATGTGATCTTGTTTATTGATGAACTGCATACCATGGTTGGAGCGGGCAAAGGTGATGGCGCCATGGATGCGGGGAATATGCTTAAACCGGCGTTAGCACGCGGAGAACTGCACTGCGTCGGCGCGACGACGTTAGATGAATACCGTCAGTTTATTGAAAAAGATGCAGCGCTAGAACGTCGCTTCCAAAAAGTACTAGTAGATCAACCATCTGTTGAAGATACCATTGCGATTTTACGTGGCCTCAAAGAACGTTATGAACTACATCATGCAGTGGACATTACCGATCCTGCGATTGTTGCAGCGGCGAGTTTGTCACATCGTTATATTGCCGATAGACAATTACCCGATAAAGCGATTGATTTGATCGATGAAGCTGCGTCGAGTATTCGTATGCAGATTGATTCTAAACCGGATGAAATGGATAAGCTGGACCGTCGCATTATTCAGTTAAAACTTGAAGAGCAAGCATTAGCAAAAGAAACAGATGAAGCGAGTCTAAAGCGCTTAGGAATTATTGAAGTTGAGCGCGAAAAAGCCGAAGTACGTTACAAAGAGCTTGAAACTATTTGGTTATCGGAAAAAGATGCTATGCAAGGTGCCCAAGGCATCAAAACGCAACTTGAACAAGCCAAAGTTGATTTGGAAATTGCACGACGTGCTGGCGATTTAAGTCGTATGTCAGAACTGCAATATGGCCGTATTCCTGAGCTTGAACTGCAATTAGAAAAAGCCAATAGTGCAGAAGACTTTACCGCTCAGTTAATAAAAAACAAAGTCACCGAAATTGAGATCGCAGATGTGTTATCTCGCTGGACAGGGATCCCTGTATCCAAAATGCTCGAAGGCGAGCGCGACAAGCTCGTCCGTATGGAAGAAGAGTTACATGACCGAGTCATCGGACAGGATGAAGCGGTCACCAGTGTAGCAAATGCAATTCGCCGATCGCGTGCTGGTCTGGCAGATCCAGCTAAACCGATAGGATCCTTTTTGTTCTTAGGTCCTACCGGTGTGGGTAAAACGGAGTTGTGTAAATCTTTAGCCAATTTCTTGTTTGATTCACAAGATGCCATGGTGCGTATTGATATGTCGGAGTTTATGGAAAAACACTCAGTATCACGATTAGTCGGCGCGCCTCCAGGCTATGTAGGCTATGAAGAAGGGGGGTATTTGACAGAGGCAGTTCGCCGCAAGCCTTATTCGGTAATTTTGTTGGATGAAGTCGAAAAAGCGCACCCAGATGTCTTTAATATTTTGCTACAAGTACTTGATGATGGACGCTTAACCGATGGACAAGGGCGCACGGTAGACTTTAAAAACACCGTGATCATCATGACTTCTAACTTGGGCTCAGATATTATCCAAGAGCAGGCTAAAGATAATGATTATGATGCAATGAAAGCGATGGTGATGGCCAGCGTAGGGGCGCATTTTAGACCTGAATTTATCAACCGTGTGGATGATATTGTGGTGTTCCATCCATTGGGTTTAGAAAACATCAAAGCGATTGCGAAGATCCAGTTACAAGGATTACGTTACCGTTTACAAGAAAAAGGTTTTGCGTTGAAAGTTTCTGACGAAGCATTAAATCAGATTGCGAGTATCGGGTTTGATCCTGTATATGGTGCTAGACCACTCAAACGAGCAATCCAGCATGAATTGGAAAACCCATTGGCATCTAAGTTGTTGAGTCTTACCGACAAGGACAGTGATACGGTGCAAGTCGATGTTCATGATGGACATTTGACTATTGAGTTCACACGTTCTGAATAGATTGCTTCATACCATTAGACTTTTATAGCTGCTAGACTTTCAGTGCAGCGAGTAAGGCTTTAGCCTTAGCCTGCTGCTGAAAGTCATCATGGTCTTCAAACAAACGCTCCAATTGTTTTTTCGCTTCGCCAATGCGTCCCAACTTATATAACACATAAGCGAGGTGGTATTTAATCCCGGGCTCAGTACTGTCCAATACATACGCTTTACGAAACTGCCTTAGCGCGTTGAGATAGTCATTACGCTGAAAATAAATCCAGCCCATCGTATCTAGTATCTGTGCATCTTGTTGATTTATTTCAAACGCCATTTGCACGTATTTATCGGCTTCATCTAAATCGGTATCGACTAATATATTAGCCAGATTATTATAAATTTGTTCACGTTTGGCGACACGTTCATCTTCTAATAAACGATTGTAGTGGCCTGATGCGAGCTCCCTTTGATTGGTTTGTAGATAAAAATCAGCGACCAAACGTCGCACAAATTGCTGCTCAGTTTGGCTTTTTAGCAAGTTCTCTGCATGCATAGAAAATACATCTTCGTTAAGCCTTTTCGTCGTCAGTTCATATAAATATGCACCAGCCTGATTTGGCATGCCATTGTTAAACAACTCGACAAACATATCTGCAGCTTGCTGGTATTGTTCTTGGGCACGATACACTTCACCAATAATAAACATGGCTTGAAGTCGGAGTACTGTTTTATCATCTCGGCTAAATGCGTTCAGTACCACTGAGCGGGCTAAGGTGATCGCTTGGTTATATTGACGGTTTTTTAATAGAATATCGGCCTGTAAAATACGTGCCTGCATATCGAGATTCATATCCCCACGTAACATGGTGCGGGCGCGTTTGATGTTTTCATAAGCGTCATCAAATAACTGGGCTTCACTTTGTAGTTGAGCTAGCTGTACTAGACCAATCGGATTGTCTTTAACCACGTTCGCTATTTTATCGAAGGAGTTAACTGCATTTTCTAACTGGTTAGCTTTTAGATGCAATTTAGCTTGAGTTAATAGATATTGGGGATTCATGAATGATGTCTTCATGAGTTTTTGATTGATCCATAATGCATTTTGATAATCTTCTTTAAGCGAAAAAATCTCCATCATCATTTCCAAAATACTGGTGTTTTTGGGGTTTTTCTCAAATAATGGATTGATCAAGTCATACGCTTCATCGAGTTTATTTAGCGAGATTTTGTTTTGCGCAACAAATTTAGCCACCTCTAAAGGTGAATAGGTCGGGTTAATTGATTCAAGCATGGTAATTGAGGCATCAAAACGGTTTTGGTAATACATGATTTGGGCTTGTAGAAAACGAGCGCTAGATAAATTTGGCTCACGTTTTAATACGTTTTGTACTTGGTTAAATGCATCTTCAAGCTTGCGTTCTTGTAATAGTACGGTGGCATTAAGTAAATAAATTTCACGGGGTAGATCGCCAATCACTCCTTCGGCACGTTTAATTTCACTATCCATGACTTGACGTGCACGGGAAGTGAAGCCGTTTTGCAGTAGTAGCTCAATATGCAATTGTCGCAAATAAGGGTAATCAACATTGTTAAAAAACTCTTCAAACAGTTTCAAGGCTTTTCGACTTTCTCCACGATTGTTTAATGACCTGACTTCCAGTAAGTTTAATGTGCTTTGGTCTTCAATAAATACTCGTAGTTCACGAATAATAGATTCACATTTGAAACCGCGATCGAGTTTAAAATACAAATTACACAATGTGACTGTAAGTGGTAGCTCTTTCATCACCATTGCGTTGTTCTCTTCTAACACGCGAACCGCATTTGGAAACTGTTCTAACTGAATAAACGCATCCACTAATAGTTTGAGCGCGTTCATATTATTTGGTGCTTTTTGTACGTATCGTTGCAAATCACCGGCAGCTTGTTCATAATTTTTTTGAAAGTAAGCAGCGAGGGCATTGATTAAGGTAATATCGGTTCGATTAACGCGAATATCTTCTGGTAACAAACTTAAGGTTTGCGTGACTTCTTGATAGAGTTTATTCGCTTGCTCATTATTTTCTTCATTAGTGAGCTGTGCATACAAAAGTTTAGTGAACGGGTCGGGGGTCTCTTTTAGCATGCGTTCAATTAACGTCACTGCTTTTTTTTGGATACCAGCACGTAAGTAAGCACTCGCTAATGAGCGTTGTATGATTGGGCTGTTGGGACTCTTTGAGTAGGCGAATTCAAATGTTTTTATTGCCCCATCAACATTATCTTGGAGGAGTAAAAATGTACCTTGGAGGTGCTGAGTTTTGGGATTATCAGCATCTAAGGCTAATGATTCTTGGATCAATGTCGCTGCATTGCCCCACACATCGTTACTCATATACAACGATGCCATAGAATTTAATAAACGGGTACTTTCTGGTTTTAGTAGTTTCGCTTTTTGGTAGTGCGCAAACGCCAATTCGGTGTTGTTGGTATTGTTGTAAGCACTTGCTTGGAGCAAGTAAATTTCGAATTTGTTATCGCGGGAAAGGTTTTGCAATGATACCGTGGTGGCTTTTTTAAATTCTTGCACAAAAATATAGGCACGAAGTAAAGGCACGAGTACGATATTAGGATCAGCGCCGGCGAGTAGCGCCTCTTCAAATTCAGTAATAGCCGCTTCAGGAAGATTATTAATTAATAACAGGCGGCCAATCAATATTTTGGATGGTAAATGGTCAGGGTCTATATCCAGTGCATTTTTAAGATGAATATAGCTGGTTTCATATTCTTCTTTATTAAAGCTAATGACCGCTTCTTCATAATACGCATAGACCGTATCGGAATTTTCTTGAACCACTGCGTCTGTTGAAAACGCGCATGACACTAAAAGCACCGCGCAAAATAATCCTTTAAACCACATTTGTTACATCCTGTATCAAATTCAGACAAATTGTATAAAAAAAAACGGTGTTGCTCGCCGCAACACCGTTTTTAGAGTCTAGCTATATAAGGTTATCCGCGGATCTTACGAAAACTTAAGGCTGCAATGCCCAATAATAGTAATGCAATGGATGCTGGCGCCGGAACGTCCGCATGCCCAGTACGAAATACAAGATTATCAATACCACCAGAACCTGGCATTCTGATCACTAAACGATTGATACCGGTTACGTTGAATGCGGTACGCTCAAAGCTGCCATCACCAGTTTGCGGAACAAACCCGAATGATTTTTCATCGTTTCCCTCATAAAATGAAATACGGTTAGTATATATTTCAGAATTAATATTATTTTCTTCAATATCAAAGAAATCAATGCTGACGATATCAACTAACTGGTCAAAATTAAATTCAAAGAAGCCTGCAGGTTGACCGCCTTCATCATTTGGATCATCACATATAGTCGTACTACAGTCTTGATCTTTACTCTCTTGTATAATCAAGATATTGTTTGGCTGACTAGAACCTTGATAGTCACCTATGTTTAAAGCGGTATATTCAGATTTATAGTCGTTTTTTGTATTGTTAAATTCTAAATCGTTATCTTCACTTTTATCATTATTAGTGTCAAAGGCGACTTGTTTGTTGGCAATATCATTACCAGAAGCAGTGTTACATATGTTACCTTTTAGCTCTGCCTTAGACGCGTTACCATTCCAGTTACAGCCCGAAATAGTGACACCAAAATTAGCAAGATATTCATCATTGATAATTTGACCATCAACAATGTTGCTTCCTGTATCGGTCTTGTCGAAGTCAATAACGTTAAATCCTGCAAATGCCGGTGGGGCTAATAATGAAAGCGCACCCAATGCAGCTATAACGGTCACTGAACGTTTAAAAAAGTTCATAGGACGATCCTTATCTAGTTTTATTTGAAATGGCTCACTGTTCAATCACGCATAATTAATCAGTTCAGAAAATTCTTGCAAACATTGTTCCATACTTTTAAAGTTGCTTAATATCAGCGGGTTAAGTGTTTTATGGCTATAGAATAATTAGTTATGTGTAAAATAATCAGACATTTATCTGACA
>DBBN01000107.1 GCA_002292215.1 Glaciecola sp. UBA983
TTGGCATGTTGCATTATCAGATCCTCAACCAGAAGATAATTGGGAAGGGATGACTGGATTTATTCATTTAGTATTATTAGAAAACTATTTGAAAGATCACCCAGCACCTGAAGATTGTGAGTTCTACATGTGTGGTCCTCCAATGATGAATGCTGCAGTTATCAATATGCTTAAAGATTTAGGTGTGGAAGATGAAAACATTATGCTAGATGACTTTGGTGGTTAATCCCATAAAGGTTTTCGCAACTGCATAACGTTGAGAAAGGGAGCCGATTGGCTCCTTTTTTTTCTTTATTTTGTATTAAGGATTTTTCGTGTATTCATTACGTTTAGTCAGTTTGATTATTATCAGTGCAGTGTTATTGGCTGGGTGTTCAGACCAGCCTCAAGAAAAAGAAAATTATTTTTCAGGCCGCACCATGGGTACCACTTATAATGTCAAATTTGTGAGTGATAAACCAATTGATACGGTTGCGTTACAGAATAAAATTGACCAGCGATTAGTTCAGATCAATCAACTCATGTCTACCTACATTAGCGATTCTGAACTTTCGTTATTTAACCGTGCACCGGGGCAACAGCCCTTTACATTGTCTCCTGAAACTGCATTGGTAGTGGCGGAAGCCATGCGCCTAGGTGAAATGAGTGGTCATGCACTTGATGTGACGATCGGTCCGTTGGTTAATTTATGGGGGTTTGGCCCAACTAAACGCCCTGAAACAATTCCCAGTGACGGCCAAATTGCTGATGCTAAAGCATTATCTGGTTTAGACAAATTAACCCTTGAAGGCGTGGTATTAACCAAAACCATCGATAATCTTTATTTGGATCTATCAACAATAGCCAAAGGGTATGGGGTTGATGCAATTGCTGAGCTACTAATTGACTATAAATTTACGAGTTTTTTAGTCGAAATTGGGGGTGAAATGCGTGTGGCCGGCACGAAACTCAACGGTGAGTCATGGCGCATAGCCATTGAAAAACCGGTAAGTGAATCTCGAGCAGTACAAAAAATTATTAGTGTTGGCGATAATGCTGTAGCCACATCCGGTGACTATCGCAATTATTTTGAAGAAGATGGTATTCGCTATTCACATCTGATCGACCCAATTACGGGCTATCCAATCCAGCATAATACGGTTTCAGCCACAGTAGTACATGCATCCTCTATGACTGCGGATGGATTGGCTACTGCAATGATGATATTATCAGCAAAAGACGCTCAGGCGCTCGCTGAGGAGCAAGGGATTGCATTGATGCTGATCGTTAAAGAAGGCAATACATTTGTCGAGTATCAATCACCTGCGTTTACGCAGATGGTCACCATAATTAACTAATATAGTAGGTTACTATGAGCACGTTTATTTTAGCATTTGTGTTTTTTCTCATCACTGTTGCTGCAATGGCAATTGGGTATATTTTACAACGTAAAACCATTGCCGGGAGTTGTGGTGGTTTAGGTGCATTGGGTATTGCTAAAGCCTGTGATTGCCCTGAACCTTGTGATCGTAAAAAAAACCGCATGGAAAAAGAAGCTATCCGCGCCGAAAAAATCAAAGCATGGGAAAAAGACAAAATTATTTAATGGTTTTGTTTTTTTCTTGCGCTACTAACCTATGACCGTATCTTTTTCGCAAACGTAAACGTAAACGTAAACGCACAAAGCCTTTCAACGCCATATACTCTGTCACAAATATGCCAAATATCTGTAATATATCTCAGTGTGCTGTCACAAATATGCCATAATAATGTAATATTTCTTTTGCGTTGTCATATTACTGTAATATTCAGTATATAAAGTAGCGCTCATATTCAGTGACGAAATTAATCTAAATCAGGGATTTGTTAATTTTAAATCAAAGGTCTAATGTATGAAATTTATTCAATCAATCGCAGCTACTACACTAGCAATGGCTATCTCTGCTCCAGTTCTTGCCGCTTCAGTTTCAGCAGATCTTTATGGTAAAGTTAATATCAGCTTACAAGATTCAGATGGTGAAACTGAATTAAAAAGCAATGCTTCACGCATTGGTTTAAAAGGCTCAACCAGTTTAAATGATGATTTAGAAGTCTTTTATACTTATGAATTCCAAGTTGATCCCTCTGATGAATCAGGTTCGTCTAACCTTAAATCACGTAATCAATTTGTAGGCTTACGAGGCGCATTTGGTGAAGTCGTTGTTGGTCGTAATGATTCAATATTGAAACAATCTCAAGGTAAATTTGATTTATATTCAGACCAAGAAGCTGATATTAAAGTGTTGTGGAAAGGTGAAAACCGCATGAGTGATTCAATCACTTACAAATCACCGACATTTAATGGTTTTCAATTAGGCCTAGGTTATTATCTTGATGAAGCTAATGATGATGCTGCAACATCTGTCTCTGTTAGCTATGGTGATAGCGCCCTGAAAAAAGGTAAATATTACGCTGCAATCGCTATGGACAATGAACTAAAAGGGTATAACGTTACTCGTCTTACTGCTGGTACTATGGTGGGTGATGTAAAATTGGGTGTCATGTTACAAACCCAAGAGAACGTTGCTGATGGTTCTGAAAAAGACGGATTTATGGTAAGTGCACAATACAAGTTGGGTAACTTCGACTTGAAAGGTCAATATCAAACTGCTGAAGATGATAGTGGTTTTACATTAGGCGCTGATCGTAAATTAGGTAAAAATACCAAATTGTATGCCTTTTATACCACATTTAACTTTGACACTGCAGAAGATGAGAGTTATCTTGCATTAGGTCTTGAACATAAATTTTAAGCTATCCCCCCCCTTCTAAAAAAGAGATCGTATAGGGTTTGGATAGTTTCAAACCCTTCATACGAGTAAATTAATATCACATGAGTGAGTCTGGCCAACGTAAAATCATCCATGTCGATATGGACTGTTTTTACGCTGCGGTAGAAATGCGTGATAACCCATCATTACGTAATGTACCAATCGCGATTGGCGGCAGTTCAGACCGTCGTGGTGTGATTTCTACTTGTAACTATCCTGCTCGTCGCTTTGGCGTTCGTTCAGCTATGTCCACCGCACATGCATTGCGCCTTTGTCCTGATTTAATTCTCGTTCCCGGTCGAATGGCTGAATATAAAGCCGTATCCGACCACATTCGTGAGATATTTAGTCGCTACACCTCATTAATTGAACCATTATCATGGGATGAAGCGTACTTGGATGTGACGGATTCTGCTTATTTTGATGGTTCGGCAACTCGCATAGCTGAGGATATTAGACGTGTCATTGAAGCTGAAACAGGTTTGACTGCCTCAGCAGGTGTTGCCCCGATTAAGTTTGTTGCTAAAGTTGCATCAGACGAAAACAAGCCGAACGGTTTATGTGTTATTACCCCGGCCAAACTTGATGCTTTTGTATTACAACTGCCACTTAATAAAATCCCTGGTGTGGGTAAAGTGACTATTGAAAAGCTTAATCATTTAGGCTTGTTCACTTGCAAAGATGTTCGCGCGTTTCCTTTTGCTCGATTGAATAAACAGTTTGGTAAATTTGGTGCATTATTGTGGCATCGTTGTCATGCTATTGATGATCGCGAAGTACAAGTGCATCGTGTACGCAAATCAGTAGGGGTCGAACGCACTTTATCCGAGGACATCTTTGCTCGCAGTGACGTTGAGGAAGTAATTGAATACTTATTACCTAAGTTGCAATCTAGAATCGCCTCAGCCAATGTGGGGTGCCGAATTAAAAGCCAAGGCATCAAACTTAAATTCAATGATTTTCAGCAAACGACGATTTCTCATACTCGGCAAATATATACAGAGTCCTATTTTGCCGATTTACTTACGGAAGTGTTAGAACGACGCAAAGAGCGCGGGATCCGTTTGGTGGGTTTACATATTGGGTTGTATGATCCTGAAGATATTGAACAATTAAATTTACCCTTACCGGAACCCGATGTATCCTAATGGCATTGTTTATTCGGAGCACCCTATGTCAACGTCAACACAATCCGCTATGCCACGATATCCACTGGCGCAACATCTTACACAACACTCATCCCTTATATATGGTTGCATGGGCTTAGGTGGTGGCTGGAACACTAATTCAATCTCTGCTGGCGACATCAAACAGACAGAAGCGATTATTGAATGCTGTTTAGATGAAGGTATCCGGATTTTTGATCACGCTGATATTTACACCTATGGTAAAGCTGAAATTGCATTTGGGCAGGTATTGCAACAATCACCAAATTTACGTGAAAAAGTGAGTATACAAAGTAAATGTGGGATCCGATTTGAGGATGTTCACGGTGTCAAACGCTATGATTTCTCACCGCAGTGGATCACTCATTCCGTAGAGGAAATATTACAACGTTTGCATATCGAACAGCTTGATGTGTTGTTACTACATCGTCCCGATCCATTAATGCAGCTTGATGAAGTGGCACAAACACTTATTGCACTGCAGAGTTCTGGAAAAATTTCGCATATCGGTGTGTCTAACATGCACACTGCACAATTGGATTTTTTACAATCGGCCTTGCCGTTCCCCATTATTGCTAATCAGATCGAATTAAGTTTGGCTAAGCCTGGTTTTATCAATGCCAGTATTGAACCGACGCACCATTATGATGGCATGGCTGAATATGCCCAACAGCAGAATATACAAATTCAGGCGTGGGGTGCATTAGCCCAAGGACAATTCACGAAAGAAATGAATAATGATGTTTCTATGAATGTTCAACATACAACAAACATGATAATACAATTGGCACAGCAATATGATGTAAGCCGTGAAGCCATCGTGTTGGCATTTTTAACTCGCCATCCTGTTTCAATACAACCCATTATAGGCACTACAAACTTAGCGCGTATTAAAGCATGTGCTCAAGTCAATCGATGTGAATTAAGTGCTGTTGATTGGTACGGATTACTTGAGTCTACGCGAGGGAACGAGGTTCCCTAGTACATTACTTATTAATAACCTTGCTGCCAATCATTCACTGTGTGAATGTTGAGTTCGTTTTTTGTACGATTTTCGTATTAACTCGTTGTTTGTCCATTGTTCTTGGCGATTAAAACTACTACTATTGATTTGTGACAGACAAATAAAAATAACAAAGTCACACTTTCATACACTAGTTTAAAACAATCGAGAAGTCACAATCCATTAGGTTTGTGGTGGACAAATCGAGGAGTACCCTACATGACCATCTCCCAAGATTTGCATGCTTATGGCATAACAAATGCGACGGAAATACTTCATAACCCAAGTTATGACGTACTGTTCAATGAAACCACCTTAGATAGCCTAACGGGTTATGAAAAAGGGGTGATAACCGAATGTGGTGCAGTCGCCGTCAATACTGGCGAATTTACTGGCCGCTCTCCCAAAGACAAATATATCGTTAAAGATGCCGTGACTGAAAACACCGTATGGTGGTCAGATCAAGGCAAAAACGATAACAAGCCGATTTCACAAAACGTGTGGAACGACCTTAAAAGCTTAGTGACTACACAATTATCAGATCAGCGACTATTTGTGGTTGATACATTCTGTGGGGCTAACGAAGATACGCGTCTGAAAGTCCGCTTTGTTACGGAAGTAGCATGGCAAGCACACTTTGTGACCAATATGTTCATTCGCCCTACAGCACAAGAATTGGCTGATTATGAACCTGATTTCATTGTAATGAATGGCGCGAAAGCGACGAATCCCAATTGGCAAACTCATGGCTTGAACTCTGAAAACTTTGTTGCGTTTAATCTTACCGAGAAAATCCAACTTATTGGTGGCACTTGGTATGGTGGTGAAATGAAAAAAGGGATGTTCTCTATGATGAACTACCTGTTACCGCTTAAAGATATTGCATCGATGCATTGTAGTGCCAATGTGGGTGAAAATGGCGATGTAGCCATATTCTTTGGACTTTCCGGTACCGGAAAAACAACGTTATCGACCGATCCTAAGCGTGAACTGATTGGTGATGATGAGCATGGCTGGGATGATAACGGCGTGTTTAATTTCGAGGGCGGTTGTTATGCTAAAACTATCAAGTTAAGCAAAGAAAATGAACCCGATATCTACAACGCAATCCGCCGTGATGCATTACTTGAAAATGTAACAGTATTAGCAGGTGGAGAGATTGATTATGACGATGGTTCAGTCACGGAAAATACCCGTGTTTCTTACCCGATCCACCATATAGATAATATTGTTAAACCAATTTCGCGTGCTGGACATGCCGATAAAGTAATTTTTTTAACGGCTGATGCATTTGGTGTCTTGCCCGCTGTGTCTAAGTTAACGCCAGCTCAAGCCCAGTATTACTTTTTATCAGGTTTTACCGCTAAATTAGCTGGGACGGAGCGAGGTATTACTGAGCCTACTCCGACTTTTTCGAGTTGTTTTGGTGCAGCTTTCTTAAGTCTACACCCAACCAAATATGCACAAGTCTTAGAAAAGCGCATGCAAGCATCCGGTGCGCAAGCATACTTGGTTAATACTGGTTGGAACGGCACTGGCGAACGTATTTCAATTAAAGCTACCCGTGC
This sequence comes from Glaciecola sp. UBA983, assembly GCA_002292215.1. GTDB lineage: Bacteria > Pseudomonadota > Gammaproteobacteria > Enterobacterales > Alteromonadaceae > Opacimonas. The sequence goes on from DBBN01000107.1 coordinate 6,527, forward strand.
GATTATTGATGCAATTTTGGATGGGTCTATTGATGATGCGCCGACGCAAATTATCCCTATTTTCAATTTGACGGTACCGACGCAATTGCAACATGTTGATCCAAGTGTCCTTGATCCTCGCGGTACATACAGTGATGCACAAGATTGGCACAGCAAAGCGACGGATCTGGCTACGTTATTTGTCGATAACTTTAGTAAGTTTACTGATACCGAGAATGGTGTAGCTTTAGTCGCGGCAGGCCCTCAATTATAGAGGTTAATGTGCATTGATGAATTGTTGTGAATCTACTTAACGCGCAGTCACATTGAGAGATAAAAGCCCAGTTTACGACTGGGCTTTTATATGCTTGGCGCTTTTATTGTTTCGGGAATACTCCACCAATGTTGTCCAAGCGACTTGTTGTAAAATAGTCGCTTGTTCAGGCGTTAAGCCTGCTGTATAGGCTAACCCAACTGGAGATTGTTGATAAAACGCAGCATAGAACATGCATGCCGCTAAATAGGTACCAGCCATACTGGGATGTTTAATATCTTTTTTGTAGAGGATCTGTGCTGCATCTATTGTGCTTGCATTTTTATCATTTTCTTTGATATGTGACTCAATATTAAAGGCGCTAATATCAGGAGCATATAAGTCGATATTAGGATATTGTGTATTAATTGTGGCAAATGCCAGTCCAACTGGGACTAACATTACTTGGTGCGTTTGGGCTACTTTGGCATATGCCGCTAATAATGCCTTGGTCATTTTGGGAGTGTTGGCATAGGGCCAAGTCATAAATAATATAGGTTGTGCGCCATGCTCTCGTGCCAGTTTTATTAGTGCGGCTGCATTGTCTGAAAAGCGCTGATGTGTTTTTTTATTTTTTATGGGACCGTTGGATAACCCTTGGATCACGAGGGCGTCATAGCCTTGATTATCAAGGAGTCCAGATACACCCGCCACATGCTCCGATAAATTACCACCCGAGACCGTTGCCATGCGATAGCGTGTCGTTCCTTTTTCCCATTGTTGTGCTGAACGCACAAGATTGCCAACGTGATTTTGAATGCCATTGTTGTAGTAACTAAAGCTGTTACCCACAAACAACGCTCGTTGTATTGGAGCAGTGGTTGCTGCAACTGAGATACAAGGTAATACAAGCAATAACAATACAACAAAAGTGCTATGAGATTTATTTTGGTAAAGATTCATATGAGTTCCTGCTCACCGCTGCAGAAACAACAGCGATAAAATATAAGTTAGCGAGTACTCATAATATCGTTTTACAGCGTCAAATCCCCTATTGAGCTATCAATCCAAGTAAGGCGGCTGAGTCAGATAGTCCACCGCATAGATTTGTTGCATTGTCGATGTCGCAATATTGCCACCGGATAACATGACTAACACAGTTTGACCTTTGGGTTGGTCTGTTAGCCACGCGACAGCTCCTGCCATTGTCATGCAGCAAGTAGGCTCTATGTGCAGCTTCAGCAAGTGCTGGAGCCATTGAGTCCAGTAGGCAATTTGAGTTTCATTGACTTCATAAAAACCATCTAATTGTTGTAAAAACTCAAAGGTAATGTCACCTACCGCAGGTGTCGCGGCTCCGTCGGCTAAGGTTTGTGCTGGTGCGGGTAGGGTATATATACTGCCTTGTTGCAATGAAATCGATGCGTCATTGGCGTTTTGAGGTTCCACACCAATGATCTGTGCCTCAGGGATTAACGCTCTGGTTGTCAGTAACGCACCACTCGTTAAACCGCCGCCACCACAAGGGGTAAATACTGCATTAATTGTATGTTCAGATGTTTGGGTTATTGCTTCTAATACAGCGGTACCTTGACCGGCAATAATATCGGCATGATTAAACGGTGGGATCCACAATACCCCTTCGGTTTCAGCGGCAGCTGCTACGGCAGCATCAGCTTCCAAGCGAGTCGGAAATAAATGAAGTTTAGCTCCATAATCCTGTGTTGCTGCCGCTTTGATTGGAGAGATTGATTCGGTAGAGTAAATATCAACAGGAATATTGAGCATACTGCCGGCATAGGCAACCGCTTGTGCGTGATTACCTGAGGAATTAGCGACAATCTTCTCTGGTAAACCATGGGTTTGGCAATAATGATGTAAAAAATTAGTCGCCCCCCTTAGCTTAAACGAACCTGTCCGTTGTAAACATTCCGCCTTAAATAAAACCGTATGACCAAGCCAAGCATTGAGCAGGGATGATGTGACTACAGGAGTCTGGGTAACATGTGCTTTGATACGTTCGTATGCTGCTTGAACATCAGTAAATTCAGGTAAAGTTGCCATCGTATTTCTCATTATAAAGTGCTCATATAAAGCCCGATTATAAGCTACACTCAGTGGAATGATAATAAAAGAGTGCAATGATAATAAAAATTAACGCTCGTTCATAAACAAGGAGTAATGAGATGGGATTATTTAGTGGAATATCATAGCATTCCATTTAAAGCAATCACTCAGTTTAAAGTGGAAACAGCTGGGCGCTTTGAGATGGAATCGGAATTAAAAATTTATGTGTCGGGTCAAGCCGAACCCATGGAAATAACCATGACGCCTGATTGCGCCATGGGAGTTCAGCAATCTCTTGCTAATAATATGTTTACCTAATTATTATTTTAGATAGGTATCAAAGTGATGGGTGATCTTCTTAAACATATGTATTTGGGTGTTTTTACCACGGATACTGTGTTTTTTACCCGGATAATCCATCACGTGAAATAACTTTGCGTTGTCTTGTAAATGTTTATATAGCTTAGTGGCATGCGTGAATAAGACATTGTCGTCCGCCATTCCATGATATATCAACAGCTCACCTTGTAAGTTATTCGCGTATGGAAAGACCGAGGCAGCATCATATGCGGCTTTATCAGTATTAGGGTTACCCATGTAGCGTTCAGTGTAATGAGTATCGTATAGGCGCCATTCTGTAACGGGTGCGCCAGATACACCAACAGCAAAATAATCGGGTGCTTTAAACATTGCCATTAAGCTCATGTAACCACCGTAGCTATGGCCATAGACGCCAATTTTGGCCGGATCCACAAAGTCCAACGTGCGTAAGTAATCAACCCCAAGCTTTTGATCCTCAATTTCAATTGAGCCCATCGCTTTATAAATCGGATCCTCAAATGCTTTACCGCGATAATATGAACCACGGTTATCAATACTAAATACCACATAGCCTTGTTGTGCCCAGTATTGGAACATTAAGCCGCGGTTACCACCCCATTTATTGGTGACGACTTGTGCTCTTGGTCCACCATAGTGATAAACGATAACAGGGTGTTTTCCGGAAATGCTAGCGGGCTTATATAAACGGTAATGCAATTGTGTATTATCTGGAGCTGCAATTGTGCCAAATTCAGGGGCAATCCACTCACTAGCATAAGGTGCTAGAGGATGATTAGCTGACACTTTATTTTCATCTAACCAAGTAATAAATTGACCATTAGCAAAATATAAACCAGTTTGAGCGGGGGTATTTATATCCGAGAATACATCTACATAAATCGATGCATCTTTGGCGAATTTCACATCATGGTGTTTACCCAACTCAGTGATCCGTTGTACCGATGACGTTTGCATATCCACCGCATATACATGAGACTCTAATGGAGTATCTTTACGGCCATTGATATAAATTGACCCTGTATTTTCGTCAATCGCGGCGATACTCGTCACAACCCAATCACCACTAGTGAGTTGACGGAGCAATTCGCCATTAGTACGATACAAATATAGGTGCTTAAAGCCATCGCGTTCGGATGCCCAGATGAACGCATCTTGTTGACGTAAAAAATGCAAATCATCGTGTAAATTAAGCCATGTAGAACTGTGTTCGGTTAATAGAGTTGTGCTAAGTTGTGTCGCAACATCATAACCAAATAACTGTAATGTTTGCTGATTGCGTGACTGGACTTGATAGGTGAGCAGTGCACTGGTATTAGACCATTGTACTCTAGGTAAATAAATATCCTGCTCAGTACCTAAGTTAATCGCTTGACGCTGTTGGGTTTGAATATTCTGCACGTAAAGCTCAAGCAATACATTGGGTGTGCCAGCTTTAGGGTATTTTTGCTCGATGGTGGTAATACGTTCGGCATAAATTTCTGAACGGGTGATGACATCTACCGGCGTCTCATCAACGCGCGTAAAGGCGATATGCGACTCATCCGGTGCCCACCAGTAGCCGGTTAACTGCCCCATTTCTTCTTGGGCAACAAACTCGGCCATACCATATTTAATTGTGCCACCACCTTGTGTCGTCAAAGCTTGTTCTTTGCCTGTAGCGATATGTTTGATAAAGATGTTTTGGTTACGAATAAAGGAAATATAATTACCTTTTGGGGAAAGCTTAATATCAGTCTCAAATTCTGGCGTATTGAGAAGTTGCTGTGCTTTTTTCGCACCAATAAAGTAATAAAATACATCCCCAGCGAGTGGAAATAATAGAGCTTTGCCATCTGCTGACCAACTGTAGGATAAAATACCCGATCCGGAAACACGCATGCGCTCACGTCGTGCTTTTTCTTCATCAGATAAGTTTTCATCGCCTTGATGCAAGTCATCAGCATCAAACAGCAAACGTAATTGCTTATCTTTAATATTGTATTCCCATAAGTCGAAACGACTATTATCGGTTGCTTTAGCACGGATAAAGGTCACACGTTTACCATCGGGAGAAAGTTTAACCATCGACGGTGCTGTACCTTGTAATGCCGGCGCTGAAAATATCCGTTCGATATCTAAGGGGGCAATTGGAGCAAGGGGCTGTGTATCATCAGCAGACACACAATGGCTAGTGAAACTTAGAGTGATAAATAGAGAAGAGACGATCATAAATAGGTTATTTTTCATATTATTACCTTATCGTTGCATGACTTTAGAAGGCGCATAATTTACCATGTTTACTTTAACGGATAAAAAATAATTAATAAACTATGAGTGATAATAGAAAATCAGCCTGTGTCATCGGGGCAAGCGGGTTAGTTGGTAAAGAATTAGTCAATCAATTACTGCGCCATCCTGGCTACAAATCCATCACATGCTTAATCAGACGTCCTTTATCCAGTCATGATTACCCTGATCCTGAGGGTAAATTACAGCCAGTGGTTATTGATTTTGAACAGTTACAAGATTACCAAGGATACTTTACCGTTGATCATGTATTTTGTTGCTTAGGTACTACCATCAAAAAAGCGCAGAGTCGTGCCGCGTTTCGTCGTGTTGATTTTGAATTTATCCATGTGTGTGCGCAATTAGCTAGAGCCCAACGAGCCCAAGGATTTGTATGGATTTCTAGTGTTGGAGCCAACAAAAACAGTAAAAATTTCTATTTGAAAGTCAAAGGTGAGCTGGAATCATCGATTATTTCCATGCCGCAATTACAACATGCAGCTGCGGTTAGACCCTCATTATTAATCGGTCAACGTAACGAGTATCGCCGTGCTGAGCAGTGGTCAATCAAGATTTCCCAGCTCTTATCATTTTGTTTTGTAGGGCCGTTAGCCAAATACAAACCGGTGCATGCAAGTGCCGTTGCAGCACAAATGATTAAGCTACAACCTCTGTAGTTAATCAATTACGTTGATGTTTGTTTATCTATTCTTGGAGTAATACATTGGAAAATGTGTGGATTGCTGAAGCGTTTGGCTTTGGCGCGATTATATTTAATCTTGTGGGCTATCGCAGTAATAACATGCGTCGCTATCTGTATTTGTCCGGTGGAGCGATGCTGTGTTTGAGTACGCACTATTTTTTACTTGGCGCTATGGCTGCAGGTATTGGTTGCGGCTTAGCGGCAATTCGTAACGCGGTGACTTTGGCCGTTCGAGGCACATGGGTACTTGTGTTATTTATTAGCTTAAACATTGGCTTTTTTATTTATGAATGGGTCATATTAGAGCATGGGTACATCATTTTACTTGCTTATACCTCAGCGTTTATTTTTACGGCTGGCTCTATCATGTTTACGGATATTGCCGTGATGCGACGTTGGTTTATCTTTGCAGAAAGCATCGGGTTGGTTTATGCGCTTGCTGTCGGAAGTATATTCGGGTCAGTATTCAATACTGTTAATCTATGTAGTATTGCCTTTAAGATGTGGCAGCAACGAAAAATCCAACACCCATAAAAAACAACACAAAAAAAACCACCGAATCGTTACCGACGCGGTGGTTTTGGATTCGTGCTTGGGTCGTTATTTTTTATCTTTAACGAGCACTGAAATTTTATTAATACCCGCAATTTTAGCTTGGTTCATTACTTCAACTACAATGCCATGCTCAGTATCTTCATGAGCTTGGATAGCAGCTGAATCAGTATTATTTTCAGCTAAGTAAGTTTGGATATTGGCAACAACACGACGAATGTCGACTTCACGACCATTCATTTTAATCACGCCAACATCATCAATTTGAATAGACAAAGATTTACTTGGTTGTTGTGATTCAGTGTTATCTTTAGGACGACTTGCTTCGAGTCCTTTTTCCTTAACAAATGACGTTGTCACGATAAAGAATATCAACATGATGAAAACGATGTCTAACATCGGGGTCATATCAATCTGTGCGTCGTCATCACTTGAGGTATGTTTTTTTCTTTTCATAGCCTATTTTTCTTATTCCTTAAAACGTATCAGCACATAGTATAAAGAAAATATCAAAAATGGGTAGGGGTTTGTAAACACATTTTACATTTTTTTGCATTACAGGGAGAAATTAGCGTAAAGATTGACCTAACCAACTAAAATATGTGAGCAATTGTTGATTAATTTCATGTCGGGCTTGTCCCATTGGATAGGCTCCAGCCTTAGCGAGTGCTGATTTTTTGGTGCCGGATACTAAAAACTGGTTGGTGATGACACTATCTTGGATTAACGATTCAAAGGCTCGTGCACAAAGCTCTTCTGGCTTCGTAAAATAGACACCGCCATAAGTTTCATCGAGTTTTTTCGCTTGATAAAAAAAGTCACTGGGTTGCGATTTGTCCCCACTCAGTAAAATTTGAGTAAAGCATTGTGCGAGTTGTATATTAAGCGGGTGTTCTATTAACAGTTGATGATGCAAATACCCGACTGATGCAAACATTGAATTGGGCACATCTCGATACATTTTTTGACCAATATAATGATCAAAGGCATGAAACCATTCGTGGGCTAAACTTCCCGCTCCGGCATTTTTAGCTAGACTAATTTCATGTTTCGCTGGTGTGTAATGAGCGCACACGCCCCGTCTACCACCTTTACCAAACGCAATGCCTAAGCGACCTTTAAGCGATATAACTTGCTCCGGCACTTGTAAAATATCGCACAAATCATACAGCGCATCAAAAAATAAGTTAGCTGCGATTTGCTGTTCTTGTGCGCTGACCCAGCGTCCGATTTCAATTGTGCGAAAGCCAAATAATTTAAGAATATCTTTAAAACTCACATCTGCGCCATCGCGATGAGATTGCCCATTACGGAAAAAGCCCTGATGCAAACGTGAATCCGACGCCATCGTCATCGCGTTAGATCGTGTTGATGTCTAGTTCAGCTAAGATTTGCTCACACCATTTAGCAATGCGCGAGTCACTTTCATCAAACTGGTTTTCATCATCTAACGATAACCCAACAAAAAAAGATTTATCTTCGGTTAATGCTTTGGAGGCAATAAAATCATAGCCTTCATTTGGCCAGTAACCCACAATATCTGCACCATTGGGAACAATCACATCATGTAACATGCCGACGGCATCTTGAAACCATTCGGCATAGCCCATTTGATCACCTAAGCCAAATATTGCGGCAGTTTTGCCGGTAAAATCAACTCCATGGATATCATCCCAATGCGCTTCCCAGTCTTCTTGTAACTCACCAAAATCCCAAGTCGAAATGCCGAGTAATACAATATCAAATTGCGCGATGTCATCTAGTGATGTGTCTTTGATGTTTAACAATGGGATATCAAGCTGTGGGCAAAGTGCTTCAAGCTGTGCTTTTATTTTTTCCGCTGCCATTTCGGTATAGCAAGTGGTGGAACCATAAAATAGTCCAATATTGTACTGAGCCAACGTCGATTACCTTTCAATTGAGAGTGATGCTATATATATGTTCGCTATAGTAGCAAAAAAGTAAATAAAAAGCAGTCGTGTACGTAGGCTGTTAATCGGCTTTAAAGGTGATTCTATCCCCTTGGTTGGTAACAATACTGCACACCGTTGTATCATTGGATGCACTGGTGTCAGGATCAAGCTCCAGCCAACCTAAGGCCGGCATAGCGTAAATCTGAACGAAGTTGCGCGACACTAATCCTTGTTTAATGAAAGAGGGGTATAATCTTGCTCAGCCACAAGATACAATGTGATATCCGGTTGGCAGGATGTACTTGTTACCAGCTTAATAGTAAATTCATTGGTACTAACATGGCACTAATATGGCACTAACATGGCGCAGCGTTGAGCCTGCTATTTACTATATACAATTATGCGAAGACCACAACATATGAAAAAGACTAAAAAGGTATTAATTTTGTTGCTAAGTGTGTCCATCAGCGCACTATTTGGCTGTGCAACAGATCCGGAAATTTCACCACCAATAGACGATAATGCTCCGTCGACTAACGCGACATTAACGTTAACAGGGCAATGGTTGATAGATGACAATGGTGAGTTAATTATTGATCCCCAACCGTCTGGTTTAACAATGTGGCAAGATCAGCTAGTGATGATTGCGGATGCGAGTGCGAATGATACACAGGTTAAACGCCTACACTTTATTAATCCGGTGAATGCACAGCGCAAGACATTGTCCCCCATTTATAAAATCAGCCCAGACTTAACCCAATCGTGTTTTAATCAATACCTGTTAAGCAAACCTGACCTAGAAGCATTAGTTAAAGATCCCACTAATCCAAATGGTTTTATCACTGTAACCGAAGATGCCTCGACCTTAGGCAAGCTTACTGAGGCTTGCCAAGTTGCCTTTCGTGATACGTATTCAACTGATTATCCAACTGTGTTAGTGCGATTGCATTGGGATGGCACGCAGTTATCGGTCACCGGTGTCCGAGCAGTGCAATTTCCTCAAAATGCGCAAATAGGTAATTCGCCTAACGATGGTGTTGAAGGCTTAAGTATTGATGGCAACAAATTATTTATCGCGTTGGAAAAAGATGCTAACTACCGTGCGCGGATCTTTAGTACGGTGCTAGATGAGGGATTTTGGCGTGATCATAGTTTTGTTGCAGTAAAAGATGAAGACTTCAGTATTCCAGAGCTAAATCAACCAGGTACGCGTTCTGTCCCACATCCTATTAATGGTACTGATACTTTTGAGCATAATGGTAGTAAGTGGTTACTAGCTGCTGCTCGCAACGATAATCAACTTTGGTTGATTGATGTTGCGAAAAAACGACCAACTAAAATCGTCAATCTAAGATTTATGGCACCAACGCAATTAGGTCATCAACCGACAGCGATGGATTGTCCTTCGAGTACGTTAATGGATAATGCATCCTTGGAAGGCGTCGCTGTCGCAAATGGTAAAGTGTATTTAGTTAATGACCCATGGAAGCGTAACTATTGGAAAAACATTCAGTGTGAATCCACGCGCTCTGCTTATGCAGAGCACATGAATGGATTGTTATTTACGACGACAGTTGCCGAGTTATTCAGGCACGCGCGTGATATGGGCGCCAAGTAGACTTAACTTATCTTCGATGGCTTCATACCCACGGTCAAGGTGATAGATACGGTTAACATGTGTCTCACCTTCGGCCAGCAATCCAGCAATAACAAGCGATGCAGATGCGCGTAAATCCGTAGCCATAACCGGAGCGCCTTTAAAGCCCTCTATACCTTGGCATACGGCACTATTTCCTTGCAACGTGATTTTAGCGCCCATGCGTTGCAGTTCAGGTACATGCATAAAGCGGTTTTCAAATATTGTTTCTGTGACCATTCCTGTTCCTTCAGCGACACAATTCATCGCAACAAATTGTGCTTGCATATCCGTAGGGAAAGCAGGGTGAGGGGCGGTTTTGACATCAACAGCTTTAGGGCGCTTGCCATGCATATTGAGTTCGATTGTATCTGCCGTTGTTGTAATTTCAGCACCGGCTTGACGTAACTTACTTAATACCGCATCAAGTGTTTCTGGGGCAGCGTTAAGACATTTAATATGGCCTCTTGTTGCAGCCGCAGCAACTAAAAATGTACCGGTTTCTATGCGGTCAGGTAGTACAGAGTATGTACACCCATGTAAACTTTCAACACCTTCAATGGTAATGTGATCGGTACCCGCACCACTGACTTTCCCGCCCATTGCATTGATACAATTTGCTAAATCAACAATCTCTGGTTCTCGTGCTGCGTTTTCTAATACAGTCGTCCCTTGTGCTAGTGCGGCTGCCATCATTAGATTTTCAGTTGCGCCAACACTCACAATATCCATAAAGATATGTGCGCCTTGCAGCTTGCCGTTAACATGAGCTTTGATATAACCATCTACAACTTCGATGATTGCGCCCATCGCTTCTAAGCCTGTCAAATGCAGATTGACTGGACGAGCGCCAATAGCGCAACCGCCGGGTAAAGAAACATCAGCATGTCCATGGCGGGCCAATAACGGACCTAGCACTAAGATAGAAGCACGCATAGTGCGGACTAATTCGTAAGAGGCAACAGTACTTGTTAGTTTGCTAGCATCAAGGGTTAAGGAATTTTTATTATTGAAATTAACTTTGGTACCCATGCCTTGTAATAATTTTACACTGGTGGTGATATCACGTAATGCCGGTACATTGTTAAAGGTAATTTCAGAATCTGCTAATAACGAAGCCATTAATAATGGTAACGCTGCGTTTTTAGCACCAGAAATAATCACGTCTCCGTGTAGTGCTGGACTCTTGGTGATGACTAATTTATCCACGAGAAACAGCCCTTATTGAGGAATATTAAATAATTTTTCTTTGCGCCATTGATCAACCGTAAAGGTTTTAATCGATACCGCATGCATCGAACCATCAGCAATTTTGTCTGATAAAGGAGCATAAATCGTTTGTTGGCGTTTTACGCGAGACATATCAGCAAAATCATCACTGACAGCAATAATATTAAAATGTGAGCCATCGCTTTTTACATGCACTTCATGCAATTGCAATTGAGCGAGTAAAAACGCTTCTAGTTCTTGTGTTGTCATAGCGATAACCATTAGTTAATCCCGTTAACGCAAATATTCACATTAAGGCTGGGAAGTTACAAAAAAGGATTCGGCACTGCTTAATCGTGCGAGTTGTAGTAATTTATCAGGAATATGATCCCATGCAAGTGTCTTCTTGGCAGTACGTGCATCTCGAAACAGATTCAAAAGCCATGCTAAGCCCGCACTGTCTATGTTAGTCAGGCCTTGTAAATCAATTTTAAGGGTGCTTAATAAAGCGAGTTCGCGTTTGTGCGAAACAAACAAATCACGTTGAATTGTTTGATTATTCAGCACACCCGATAATAACAAGCCATCAGTAGTAAACGTGATAGATAAGCTCATTAATATTTATCCTTTTGCTGCTGGGACAGGGGCAATGCTTCCTGACTTTTGCAATACAATCGGATCTTTTATTTTTTGTTGCATTAATTCAATCACTTTTTCAATGCCATCTTGGCGTAGGATTGACTCAAACTCACTGCGTTTACTCGACAATAAGCTAATCCCTTCTGCGACCATGTCATATGCAGCCCATTCGTTAGTTTTGCGGTCTTTACGCACTTTGAATGCGACTTTGATATCGGGTTTGCCGATATCTTGAATAAGCGCGCGAACAGTGACTATCTTTTTATCATCATATTCACCTGCAGGTTCAAATGCGACCGTTTGATCATCATAATAGCCCATCGCATTTGCGTAAGTGGTCACGAGATACTCGCGAAATACATTCACGAACTCACCGAGTTGTTGTTTAGGCACATTGCGGGCTTGATTACCTAGCACCATAAATGCTGAATATTTATAATCTACATGCGGTAATAAATTTTCACGCATAATAGTACGCAGATGCTCTGGATTTTGTGCAATTAACGCTTGCTCGTTTTTCATTCGGGCAAATGTCGCACTGGCCGCGTTTTGAATCATCGTGTGCGGATTATCAGATTCAGTTTCAGCTTGTGCATAGTTCAAACTCTGAGTGAGCAATGTTATCAATATCAATGCGGCGGTAAAAAATACTTTCACTTGGGATCCTTTAAAAAAATTATTCACTATTACGGCTAAACAAAAACTGTCCGATTAAATCTTCTAACACCAAGGCTGATTTGGTGTCTTGTATATAGTCACCATCGGCTAATACGACAAAATCATCGAACGCGAAACCGGGCTGAAAACCAATATACTGCTCGCCTAACAATCCTGATGTAAGAATTGATGCTGAACTGGTGTCAGGGAAATTATTATATTTTTCTGACAAACTAATCATTACTACGGGGTTAAAGTCTTCTGGATCTAAATAGATTGATTCGACCCGTCCGATTGTAACGCCACCAACTTTGACGGCGGAACGTGTTTGTAAACCGCCAATGTTATCAAATTTAGCATACAAGGTGTACGTAGACTCATTATTCGAGAAGCCTTGATTCACAACTTTTAATGCTAAAAGTAAACCTGCAGCAATGGTTAAAATGACAAATAAACCAACCATAAGTTCAGTTTTTCGTGTGGTCATGGTGACTCCTAATTAATTCCAAACATAAGTGCCGTAAGCACAAAATCTAATCCTAATACTGCCAATGAAGACAATACGACGGTTTGAGTTGTTGCTAGCGATATACCTTCTGAGGTAGGTATCGCATCATAGCCTTTGAATATGGCAATCCAAGTCACCACAATAGCAAACACAATACTTTTAATAACGCCGTTTACGACGTCTTTATCCCATTCAACGGTCGCTTGCATAATTGACCAGTATGAACCAGAGTCAACACCTAACCATTCAACGCCCACGAGATGCCCACCTAAAATACCGATCGCTGAAAAGATCAACGCAAGCATTGGCATTGCGATTACCCCTGCCCACATGCGCGGGGCAACGATGCGTCTTAATGGGTCAACGGCCATCATTTCAAGAGAGCTTAATTGTTCAGTTGCTTTCATTAGGCCAATCTCCGCGGTTAATGCTGAACCTGCGCGACCGGCAAAGAGTAACCCTGTTACTACAGGTCCTAATTCACGTAACAGTGATAATGATACCATCGGTCCTAATGACCCTTCAGCACCGTAATCAACTAAAATAGTATAGCCTTGAAGTGCCATTACCATACCGATGAAGAGACCTGACACCATGATGATTAATAACGATTGCACGCCAACGACATATATTTGTTTAATGGTTAACCTAACATTTTTCCATTGTGGAAATGCAATGAGAGCGCCTGTTAACATCAAAAATGCACGGCCAATGCCAACTACTTTGGTCAATGTATTGGTACCAATATCAATGATCCAATTCATTTATCTTCTCCTAATAATTGCGCTTGCAGCGTCGGAGCTGGATAATGAAATGGCACTGGACCATCGGCTTGCCCTTGCAAAAACTGCTGTACCAACGGTGAGTCAGATTGTTTAATTTGTTGTGCGGTGCCATAACCAATCACTTTTTGATTCGCTAAAATATACACATAATCGGCAATATCAAGCACCTCATTCACATCATGAGTCACTACTATGCTAGTCACTGATAATGCTTCACTGAGCGAACGGATTAATTTGACCAACACACCCATTGAAATAGGATCTTGTCCTGCAAAAGGCTCATCGTACATTATCAATTCAGGATCTAATGCAATTGCTCTTGCTAAGGCGGCTCTGCGCGCCATTCCTCCGGAGAGTTCGCTGGGTAAAAGTTGTGCAGCTCCGCGCAGACCGACGGCCTCTAGTTTTAATAACACCAAGGTTTCAATGACAGATTCAGACAACTGAGTATGCTCACGCAAAGCAAACGCAACATTATCGAACACACTCATATCAGTAAATAATGCACCTGATTGAAAAAGCATACTCATCGATTTACGCGTTTGGTAGAGGGTTGAGCGACTCATCGCTGGGATCGACTTTCCGGCAAACGTAATATCACCTTTATCAGGTTTTAGTTGCCCACCAATTAAGCGTAACATGGTAGTTTTACCGATCCCACTTGGACCCATAATGGCCGTGATTTTTCCTTTAGGGATGCTGATACTGATATCATCATAAATCAGGCGTTCAGACCGAGAGAAGGTGATATTTTGAATTTCGACTAAATTATCATTCATGAGTGAGTAGTAATGCCTTTCCTTTGCGTTTGAAACATATACGAAGGTTACCAATATTGGGATTGATTATGACGTTTCAATAGTGATAATGCAAAATCAAAAAGTAACAAGGTATGTACAATAAATTAGAATAAATAACTGATATAATTAAAACAGATACTAAATACAGTGGTCTTTTATCTGTAATACCGCCATAATTACCCCATTATAAGCTAGATGATTGAGTAATCACACAATCTTTGTCGCTATGCTTAGTATTGTTAGATAAAATAACCACGATAGAACGTCGATTCACATAAATTTTAAGGGATAAATACCACAGTGGTACTTCAAGTATTCATTTTTTTGATCGGGCTAGCAGTATTAAGCTGGAGTGCAGACCGTTTTGTTTACGGAGCTTCTGCCTTAGCAAAAAATATTGGTGTGTCGCCGATGATGATAGGTCTAACCATCGTAGCTATGGGGTCATCTGCACCAGAAATCGTAGTGTCAGTGACCGCTTCTCTATCCGGCTCTCCTGATACTGCAGTGGGTAATGCTATAGGCTCTAATATCACCAATATAGCATTAGTACTGGGTATCACTGCGTTAATTAAGCCGCTGCAAGTTTCTTCTGGCACATTAAAACGTGAATTTCCGTTGTTATTTGCAATGTGTTTACTGGCTGTCTATGTGTTACATGACCAAATGCTCACCTTTCATGAAGGTGCATTTTTAATAGGGATGTTTTTTGTTGTCTTAGCAGGGATGGGGTGGTTGTCGGTATACGTAGAAAAAGGCGATAAATTGGCCGATGACAATGAATCTGAGATTCCGACTGGGGTGTCTACTTCCGTCGCTGTGCTTTGGGTGTTGGTCGGCTTAGTGATGCTACCCTTATCTGCTCACTTCTTGGTCGAGTCTGCTGTGTTTATTGCTAAGTACTTTGGTATCAGCGATTTGGTTATTGGATTGACCATCATTGCCTTAGGTACTAGCCTTCCGGAACTCGCAGCGTGTATTGCGGGGGTATTAAAAGGCGAAGATGATCTTGCAATGGGCAATATCATCGGGTCCAATATTTTCAATATTTTAGCTGTATTAGGGATGCCTGGCTTAATTGCGCCGGGTTTAATCGACCCAGCAGCGGCAACACGGGATATGTATGTCATGCTCGGGTTGACTGTGATGTTACTGGTATTTAGTTTTAATTTTGTTGGAACTCGACGCATCAATCGCGTTGAAGCGAGCATATTACTTGCCTCTTTTATCGGTTATCAATTTTTATTGTTTGCGTGATAATGTGAACTAGGTGAAAACCTACTATTTAGTTGGAGATGAGTATGTCATCATCACAATTTGTCGAATCGGCTAAGCGTGTTATTGATACTGAGTTACAAGGCATTGCGACCTTACATGAGTGTTTAGGCGATGCATTCATTGAGGCTTGCGAAACACTATTAGCATGTCAAGGCAAAGTGGTTGTTTCAGGTATGGGAAAATCGGGTCATATAGGCTGTAAAATTGCGGCAACATTAGCCTCGACAGGCACCCCAGCATTTTTTATGCATCCTGGTGAAGCCAATCACGGCGATCTTGGAATGCTAAGTCCACAAGATATCGTTATCGGCATTTCAAATTCCGGAGAAACCAACGAGTTGATAGGGCTTTTACCGGTATTAAAGCGCTTAGGAATAAAGCTTATTGCGATCACACAACATGCCGATTCTACTTTAGGTAAATACGCAGACATAGTGTTGCAAATAAATGTCCCAGCGGAAGCGTGTTCTTTAGGGCTTGCACCGACAACATCAACCAGTGTCACATTAGTGTTAGGCGATGCTTTAGCCATTGCATTGTTAGATGCAAAAGGCTTTACCTCTGAAGATTTTGCTTTATCTCACCCTGGTGGCTCCCTCGGACGTAAATTATTGCTAACGTGTGCTGATATTATGCGTGCAGGGCAAGATGTGCCTTGTGTTTCCAGTGACACCCCAGTCACACAAGCATTATATGAAATTAGTAGTAAAGGACTAGGAATGACTGGAGTCGTTGGCCCTGATATGCAGCTTTTAGGGATCTTTACCGATGGTGATTTACGCAGGGTTTTAGACCAAAAGTTGGATATCCATGTATTGACTGCTGCACAAGTGATGACCGCTAATTGCTTAACCGCTAATGCAGGTATGTTAGCTGTGGATGCTTTGAATTTAATGCAACAAAAACACATCAATGCACTGCTGGTGGTTGATACGCATAATCAAGTAGTAGGTGCCTTTAATATGCACATGTTACTGCAAGCCGGAGTGGTATGATGACAATTATCTCAACCTTGTATACCAGTGATTTCTCAGCGTCGCTATATGCTCAACTCAAACAAATCAAACTATTGGTGTGTGATGTGGATGGCGTCTTTAGCGATGGGCGGATCTATTTGGGTAATCAAGGTGAAGAGTTAAAAGCGTTTCATACTCGTGACGGTTATGGCATTAAGTCATTAGCACAATGTGGGATTGCTGTCGCAATAATTACAGGGCGCAAGTCACAGTTGGTGCATGCGCGTATGACTGCATTGAATGTAGATTATATTATTCAAGGTGAAGAAGATAAGTTGAGTGCGTTAACAAAACTCATGCAAACTTTAAAGTTAGCCCCAGAGCAAGTTGCGAGTATGGGCGATGACATGCCCGATGTAGGAATGTATCAATGCTCTGCAATCAAAATTGCAGTACAGGATGCACATCCTTTTGTCCGCAAACAAGCCAATTGGGTCACGGAAATTAACGGTGGATTTGGCGCGGTGAGAGAAGTGACGGATACATTCTTACAAGTGCATAATAAACTATCTGGTATTCACGGTGCGAGTGTCTAATGAATCGTGTCGGTTATAGTATTTTACTGTTGTTCACTTGTATTGCGGGGTTATATTTTTACCCATTCGACGATGCTTCGCAGCAGGGCAGTTCTGTTGAGCGTAGCCAGATCTTTGAAACGCCAACATATCGCGCTGAAAATCTTACCTCGCAACGCTATGCTCCGGACGGAACACTCAGCCATAAAGTGTTCGCAAAAGTCATGGAGCAATATGATAATTTAGGTTTTATGGTGTTTGAGTTCCCTCGCTATACAATATATTTAAACGCAGTATCTCCGTATATTGTTACCGCTGATGTCGGCACGCTATTTTCAAATAATGTGATTCGACTTGAAAAAAACATCCGGATTACTAGTTTAAATAAAACTGATTTTATTCAACAAATCAGTACGGAGTTTATTGAGATTGACTTGACCACCAATACGATGTTTTCAGATAAAGAAGTGTTAATGACTGGGGCTGAATTTTCGATGTTAAGTCACGGTTTTAATGCAAATATGCAAACCAAAACGTTTAATTTGACTGGTCATGTCAAAACTGAATTTGCTGCTAAAACCGCAGCCTCACTGTAGAGAAAAATAATGAACTATCGTTTTTTAGTTATTGCCTTAAGTTGTCTAACATTCGCCGCTACGGCACAAAATTCAGATGTGAATGCTCCGATATCCATTAGTGCTAAGTCCACCTTCGTGGATGGTGTATCAAAAATGTCAGTGTATAAAGAAGATGTTGTGATCACGCAAGCGGGATTAAAGATTAATGCTCAGAGTTTAAGTATCGATGCCAGTGCAGGTGAAGGCCAGGAAGTATTCATTGCGACAGGCAATCCTGCTACATTTACGCAGTTACTTGATGATGGCACAAGTGTGACTGCTGCGGCAAATGAAATTAGTTATAACGTGGTATCACGCACAGTAACATTTAATGGTGAAGCGCAGTTAGCACAAGAAACCTCCGTAGTGAAAAGTGAGCGAATTGAATTCGATTTAATCAATAAACAGTTGATTGCAACAGCAGATAAAAGTAAAGGCGGACGGGTAACCACTGTCTTTCAGCCGGAAATTCTCAAGCAACAAATTCAAGAACAAGAGAGCGAAAAAAATTAATGGCGATTTTAAAAGCGACGCATTTGGCAAAATCGTATAATTCCCGACAAGTGGTACGAGATGTCAGTATTGAAGTGGAATCAGGACAAATTGTCGGTTTACTAGGCCCAAATGGAGCCGGAAAAACCACGACGTTTTATATGATAGTCGGGTTAGTACCTTTGGATCACGGTGAAATTATGCTGGATCAAACACAACTAACATTTCAACCAATGCATGAGCGCGCACGCCAAGGTATTGGTTACTTGCCACAAGAAGCGTCGATCTTTCGTAAATTAACGGTCTACGAAAATATCATGGCAATCCTACAAACTCGTAAAGAACTCTCTAGTCAACAACGTGAAAGTGATGCCGATGCATTGCTCGATGAATTTAATATTAATCACATACGTAATAGTGCTGGTATGGCATTATCAGGGGGAGAACGACGCCGCGTTGAAATCGCGCGAGCTTTAGCGGCTAATCCTAAGTTTATCTTACTCGATGAACCTTTTGCTGGAGTTGATCCTATCTCTGTGGGGGATATCAAACATATCATCCAACATCTTAAACAACGTGGCATCGGAGTGCTAATTACTGACCACAATGTAAGAGATACACTTGATGTGTGTGAGAAGGCTTACATCGTCAGTCATGGCGAACTCATCGCCTCTGGAACTTCTGCACAAGTCCTTGAAAATAAGAAGGTTAAGGAAGTGTACCTTGGTGAAGAATTTAAGCTATAATAATAACAGGTCAGTGTGTTGGAAGTTACTGGTAAGTAAGATGTTAAAAGGAATTCGATGAAACACTCGTTACAGCTAAAATTTAGTCAGCAGTTAACCATGACGCCGCAACTTCAGCAGGCGATTAGGCTATTACAGCTATCCACACTTGATTTACAACAAGAAATCCAAGAAGCGATTGAATCTAATCCATTGTTAGAAATCGAAGAACCACACTCTGATCACAACGACAAAGAACGCTCCGGGGATACTAACGCCTCTGTTGATTCTGATAAAGTTTCAAGCCATGATGCGCTTGAGGGTAATGCGGTACCGGAAGAACTGCCTCTAGATAGTACTTGGGATGATTATTACAGCGCGTCTTCAGCTCCAGCTCCAATGACTGGCTCCGGAGGTGTTATGGATGATGATAATGTCTATCAGGGTGAAACAACCGATGATATTCAATCTCATCTTTTGTGGCAAATGGGACTTACTCCATTTAGCGATAACGATCGTGCTATTGCAATTGCGATTATTGACTCTATTGATGAATCCGGTTATTTGACCGTTTCCAGCGATGAAATTTTAGAATCAATGCAAGATGATGAAATCGAACTCGATGAAGTAGAATGTGTACTAAAACGCATCCAGATGTTTGATCCAGTTGGTTCTGGTTCACGCAATCCGCAAGAATGTCTATTAGTACAGTTACGTCAATTTGATGAAGCAACGCCATTTTTAAAAGAGGCTAAGCTCATCATTACCGAACATACTGATTTGTTATCGAGCAAAGACTACCGGACTCTCATGCGTAAAACTCGGCTCAAAGAAGACCAGTTACGTGAGGTCATGCTGTTATTACAATCCTTGAACCCTCGTCCAGGTAGTGCTTTAATTACCAAAGAACCAGAATACGTTATTCCTGATGTCTCAGTAGCCAAGAAAAATGGACGCTGGACGGTTGAGTTAAACCCTGATAGTTTACCTAAATTGAATATAAACCAACAATATGCAGCATTAAGTAAAAACTCACGGAACTCTTCGGACTCTGCGTTTGTCAAATCTCATATGCAAGAAGCAAAATGGTTTATCAAAAGTTTAGAATCGCGCAATGATACATTATTAAAAGTCGCTAACTGCATAGTACAACAGCAGATGGGCTTTTTTGAACACGGGCCAGAAATGATGAAGCCTATGGTGTTAAATGATGTAGCTGAAATGGTAGATATGCATGAATCGACTATTTCACGTGTGACAACACAAAAATATATGCATACACCACGTGGTATATTCGAACTGAAATATTTCTTTTCTAGCCATGTTGCGACAGACTCAGGTGGTGAGTGCTCATCAACAGCAATACGCGCGTTGATCAAAAAACTAGTCGCTGCTGAAAATACAGTTAAGCCACTAAGTGATAGCAAGATTGCAGATGTACTGGCGGATCAAGGTATTAAAGTTGCCCGCCGGACAATTGCGAAATACCGGGAATCCTTATCGATTCCACCATCCAACCAGCGTAAAAGCTTGGTTTAGTTATAGAAAAAGAAGGAAGTCATTATGCAGATAAACCTTACGGGTCATCATGTTGAAATCACTGATTCACTACGTAACTATGTCGATACTAAATTTGAAAAATTGGAACGACACTTTGACCATATCAATAACGTCCATGTCATCTTAAATGTCGAAAAAATCAATCAAAAAGCGGAAGCCACTTTACATTTAAATGGCGGAGAAGTGTTTGCGACTTCTGAACATTCAGACATGTATGCTGCTATTGATGGGCTGATTGATAAACTTGATCGACAGGTTATTAAGCATAAAGAAAAGTTATTACGACATTAAACAATGCAATTATCATCCATCCTAAAAGCGAGCCGCATATTGTGTGCGGTTCCTTGTCAAAGTAAAAAGAAGATCTTCGAGACCATCAGCGAATTAGCTGAAGATGTCGAAAATGAAATTTATCAAGCTAATATCTTAGAAAGCTTAGTTCAGCGTGAAAAAATGGGTTCTACCGGCATAGGTAATGGCATCGCTATCCCACATGGGCGCATTGCAGGTCTGAAAGACGTAGTAGCAATAGTTGTGACCACTGAGTCTGCTATTGATTTTGAAGCCATTGATCATAAACCGGTTGATGTGTTTTTTGCATTGTTAGTCCCGCAAGAGCAAATTGAAGGCCATTTACAGACACTTGCTGCGGTTGCTGCCAAATTGAATGATCCAGATATTGTTGCAGGTATTCGACGAGCTAAAACCCCTCAAGACATCCTTTTACTGCTTAAGTAATTTATTCGTCATTACATTAAATTTTTGATTTACAAACCGGCATCTAGCCACTAGGCTAGTAAAAAAACCTTTGGTTGAATTAGATGAAACTTATTATAATTTCAGGTCGTTCTGGTTCTGGAAAATCGATTGCATTACGCGCATTAGAAGACTTAGGGTATTATTGTGTAGATAATATCCCTGTAAACTTATTGCCAGCGTTAACCCATTCCATTTTAGGCGAATACGAAGACGTAGCGGTGAGTGTTGACGTGCGTAACTTACCCAAAGAGTCTAATGAGTTACCTGAAATACTGAATTTTCTACCTGAAGATTGGAACGTGTCTATCGTGTACTTAGATTCGAGTACCAATGTCTTATTAAAACGCTACAGTGAAACACGTCGATTACATCCATTAAGCAAAGGCAATCAATCATTAGAAGCCGCTATTAGACTTGAGAAACAGCTTTTAGAACCGATGCAAGAGCGGGCTGATTTATGTATAGATACAGATCAATTAACCGTACATCAATTAGCGGAAATTATTCGCGAACGTATCTTGGGTAAAAAGAGTTCTCGCTTAGTGCTGGTATTTGAATCCTTTGGTTTTAAATATGGCATTCCCAAAGATGCGGATTATGTGTTTGATGCACGATTTTTGCCAAACCCCCATTGGGAGCCTGATTTAAAGAATTTTACCGGTGTTGATTCGCCCATTGAAGTGTTTTTAGGTAGTCAGCCGGTAGTCACCAAATTTATTTGGCAAATTCAAAATTTAATCACAACTTGGCTGCCTCATTTAGAACGGAACAATCGAAGTTATGTGACGGTGGCTATAGGCTGCACAGGTGGTAAACATCGTTCAGTCTATGTAGCGGAGCAATTAAAGAAAAACATGCTAGAATCTCACCCAGATGTGCAGATTCGTCACCGTGAATTAGGGCGCTACTTGGAGAAACCTGAATTATGAGTCAGGTAGCTGAGCAAACAGTCACAATCCTCAATAAAATGGGATTACATGCACGTCCTGCTAGTCAACTAGCCCAGTTGGCTGCGCAGTTTTCGGCGGAAATTACGGTACATCAAGGGGATAAACAAGCCGATGCGGTAAGCGTGTTAGGGTTGATGATGCTGGAGTCGCGCCAAGGTAAAACGGTACGCGTGGTTGCTCGAGGTGATGACGCGCAAGCGGCTCTGAATGCAGTGGTTGATTTAATCAGTCAAAAATTTAACGAAGGCGTGTAGCTTTATCAATCATTTCATGACATTACCTAGCTTTCACGTTATCCTACGACCCTTCTCAATACGCCTCGCAGGTATGGATTATGGCTGATACCATTGCTGCAAAATTTGCTGAAAGTCAATTGACTGAAATTACCGATGCCTTGTCATCTGGTAAATTCGTTTCTGTTCGTAAAATTTTGCATGAAGCTCCGGCTTGTGATGTTGCGTTGATCCTTGAATCTACTCCTCCCAAAACGCGGGATATACTGTGGCAATTACTAGATTCTGATTATCATGGTGATGTTCTAGAAGAACTCTCTGAAGAAGTGCGTAACGGTATCATCAGTAAAATGTTGCCTGATACTGTGGTCGAAGCACTTGAGGACATGGACACCGATGACTTAGTCGAAACACTAAGTAGTTTACCGGATGAAGTGCTGCAAGATATTTTGGTGTCGATGGACGTGCAAGATCGTTATCGAGCTGAAAAAGCCTTGAGCTACGGTGAAGAAACCGCTGGTTTCATCATGAACACTGATACGATCACCTTACGTCCTGATGTGGCGGTTGATGTCATCTTACGTTATTTACGTCTTAAGGGTGATTTACCTGAAAACACAGATACATTTTATGTCGTTAATCGCAGTGATTATCTAATCGGTTCGGTACCGGTGACACGTCTGTTGACGTCTCATCCTAATGTGACAGTCGCGGAAGTCATGGACGAAGAGCCAGATGCGATAACCGTTGATATGCCTGATGATCAAGTGGCCAGCCTGTTTGAACGCTATAATTGGTTATCCGCACCAGTAGTGGATGAAGACTACCACTTAGTGGGTCGGATCACGATTGATGACGTGGTCGATATTATTCGTGAAGACGCAGAACACTCAATGATGAGTATGGCGGGTCTTGATGATGAAGAAGATACCTTTGCTCCGGTACTACAATCTACTCGACGCCGTTCGATTTGGTTAGGTGTGAATTTAGTTACCGCTTTATTGGCTGCAATGGTTTCAGATATGTTCGAGCAAACCTTATCGCAATTAGCGGTTTTAGCTATCCTCAATACTATTGTACCGAGTATGGGAGGGGTTGCCGGCAATCAAACCTTAACCTTAGTGATCCGTGCAATGGCATTGGGTCATGTGAATGATTCTAACTCCAAGATATTAATTCATAAAGAACTTGCGATTGGATTTCTCAATGGGATCATCTGGGCGGTATTGATTGCCAGCGTCGTAGCATTATGGAAACAAGATTTGGATTTAGGTATCATTATTGCCTTTGCGATGCTCATGAATATGATTGCAGCGGGCCTTGCCGGTGCAACATTACCTTTAATCATGAAGAAAATGAAAATAGACCCCGCGCTAGCCGGTAGTGTTATTTTAACCACTATTACCGACGTAGTTGGGATCTTTGCGTTCCTAGGTACAGCAACGTTGTTTTTAACTTTTTAAACGCGCTGCAAAGGTTTTCTTAAACTTAACTAATTTGGGACCTACCACAAGATTGCAATAGGTATTGCTCGGGTTATTGGCAAAGTAATCTTGATGGTAATCTTCGGCTTGCGTGTAATTATCAAGCGCTTCAATTTCAGTGACTACCGGTTCATCATAAACATTATCTTCTGTTAATTGCGCGACAAATGCCTGTGCAGCAGCTTGTTGTTGTGCATTGTGATAATAGATCCCGCCACGATACTGAGTGCCTTTGTCATTACCTTGACGATTGAGCTGGGTAGGGTCGTGCAATGCAAAAAAGATTTCGAATATTTCTTGAAGGCTAATCACATCGCTATCAAATACGACTCTGACGACTTCATTATGTCCGGTGGTTCCGCTACACACTTGCTCATAAGTGGGGTTGTCACTGTGACCATTACTATATCCACAGTGAGCACTTACTACGCCTGTAACCTTATTGAATGCTGATTCGATACACCAAAAACAGCCGCCACCTAGGGTGATTTCTTGAATTGTCGTCATAAATTTCTCCATATTGTTATTGAAACATTATGGGGGCTGACCACAAAACATCAATACATTCTCATCCAAAACGTCATTCTCTACGTAATCATACATATACAATTTAGCAATAAGACGACATAACTTATGAAATTAACCCTTTTTTATGATGGTATGTGCCCATTATGTCAAAAAGAAATGCAGCATTTAATCAAATACAATACTGCTGGTCATCTAGCTTTTGTGGATATTATGGAGCCTGGTTTTAGTGAGGCATATCCACACTTAGATTGGGATGCATTGAACAATCGCATTCATGGACAAACCGATAGTGGGGCAGTGATTACTGGGCTGGATGTGACGTATTTAGCATGGAAATTAGTCGGTAAGGGGTGGGTTTATGCACCTACGCGTTGGCCTGTGATCCGTTGGTTTGCAGATAAGTTTTATAATGTCTTTGCCAAGCATCGTTATACCATTTCCTATTGGTTAACAGGGCAGCGTCGATGCGAGCGTTGTGTACTTAAAAACTAATCATATTACCTACCCTATAATAAGAGAATTCATACATGAGTAATGCCTTAGTCATCGGTGCCAGTAGTGGTATAGCCCAAGCATTGTTAAGCCAATTAGCCGATTTGCCGGATGTAACACAAGTCCATGCAGTGTCAAGAACAAGTCAATCATTGAGTAACCCGAGTATTTCAGCGTTTAGCTTCAATACGCTCGATGAAGATGCTGTAAAGGCGTTTATCACCCAACAGCGTCAACAAGGGATAACTTATCGTTATGTTGTCTCTACGGTGGGTGTTTTGCATCGTGAAGGTAATGAGCATCAAGTTGCATTAAAACCAGAAAAACGACTTGAAGATATCGATCCAAAACAGTTACAGGCGTATTTTGAAGTAAATACAATATTACCGGCTATTTGGTTAAAACACTTGGTTCACGTGATGGTGAAAGGTTCGCCAAGTGTGATTGCATTTTTAAGCGCACGCGTAGGAAGCATCAGTGATAATCAAATTGGTGGTTGGTATGGTTATAG
Source organism: Glaciecola sp. UBA983 (assembly GCA_002292215.1). GTDB lineage: Bacteria > Pseudomonadota > Gammaproteobacteria > Enterobacterales > Alteromonadaceae > Opacimonas. The sequence continues at coordinate 31,995 of DBBN01000107.1, forward strand.
AGCGTCAAAAGCAGCACTTAATATGATGATCAAAAATGCCGCTATTGAATATGGACGGCGTAATAAACAGGTGTCGTTAATGGCATATCATCCAGGAACAGTTGATACCGGCTTATCCAAACCCTTTCAAGCTAACGTTAAACCTGGTAAGTTATTTACGCCTGAATATACGGCGCAATGTCTTATTCAGTTATTAGTAGGTGCAGAAGCCCAGCATAGTCCATATTATATTGGCTGGGATGGTAAAACTATTCCATGGTAAATGACTTTTGCGCGAAGTCTTGCTAGTATCGCCCTATAATAATAATTTAGGAATATTCATGGGCGCATCTCGCGAACAATTCGGTTCTCGTCTTGGTTTTATCTTGGCTGCAGCAGGTTCTGCAGTCGGTATTGGCAATTTGGTCGGTTTTCCTGTCGGTGCAGCTAAAAATGGTGGTGGTGCATTTTTGTTTATGTACGCCATTTTTGTGTTTTTTATCTGTTTGCCTGTGATGCTTGCAGAGATGTCCGTGGGGCGTAACACCCAAAAAGATCCCCTCGGCGCATACTCGATTATTTCTAACAAAAATCCAACATGGAATATCGCCGGTTGGCTATCCATCATCACGCCATTCATGATTGCGGTATTTTACTTAGTCATCACAGTGTGGATTTTTGGCTATTTAGTTGGAGCAGTCACTGGAAATTTAGCCCAATTAGCAGATCCTGCGCATTTTGGAACATTCATTCAATCCAATACGATATTTGTATATATGGCATTGGTATTAGCGATAGTCTACTTTATCTTACAAGGTGGCGTGAAGCAGGGCATTGAAAAAGCAGCTAAAACGCTCATGCCAGCGTTGTTTATTATGCTGGTGGGCATGGTGATTTTTGTCCTGACACAAGACAATGCGATGGCAGGCGTCAAGTTTTACCTAATTCCTGACTTCAGCAAAATTGATTCAGGTGTGGTCAATGGCGCATTATCCCAAGCATTCTTCTCATTGTCGTTAGGTATGGGGATCATGATTACCTACGGTAGTTATATTGATAAACGTGCTGATATACCGGGTTCAGCCAAGTTAGTCGCACTGACAGATACCGCTGTGGCGTTTACTGCTGGTTTGATGATATTACCTGCGATTTATTCATTCAACCCTGAGGTCAAACCTGAAGATTTGAGTGATTCGTCAGTCAGTTTGATTTTTACTTTTTTACCGAAAATCTTTTTAGCGTTACAAACGTCAATTGGTTTTGTGGGTGCGAGTGCGGTAGCGAGTACCTTCTTCTTGTTGGTGTTCTTTGCGGCGATTACCTCACTGGTGTCTATTTTTGAAGTGCCGGTGGCAGCATTAATGAGTGAGAAAAAACTAAGCCGTAAAAAAGCGCTGTTAGCATGTGGCTTCTTACTAATCGTGTTGTCATTAATGTGTGCGGTATCATTTGGCATGGTAGGATTTTTCACTGAATTTACCAGTTATGCCGGCGCCAATAAATCCTTCTTTGATGTGGTGATTGATGTGTTCTACGACACCATATTACCCCTCAATGGTCTATTGATTTGTTTATTTGTCAGTTACCGTTGGAAAAAACAAAACTTCAATAAAGAACTCGAAAGTGGCGCGCCGAACTATAAATCGAGCTTATTTGAAAAATACGTCGATGTATCTGTTGGTACCTTTATTCCGGCGATATTATTAGTGATTTTTGTGAACACGGTTGCCAGTAAATACTTTGGCGTGACGCTAATAGGCTAATGACTTACAACATGTCATACGGAGACGAATATTGATATTTAAAGCCCAGCCATTGCTGGGTTTTTTGTGCAAGTACGATTTTGCCCTCAGCCACAACCCCATGACCCGCTATACCATCATCACGGGTAAACGACAAAGTACCGAGCCCTTTATGTTGAGCCGCAGCTTGGTAATAATCTTGGCGAGTAGGGTGCTCCGGGGCACATAAGTGCAACGTACGGCCAGCAACATGATTGAAATCGGTCGTTAAGATTTGAACTAATACCCTAATAACATCTTCTTTGTGCACGAGGTTAACGCGCTGTTTACCATTAGCTAATGACGGACGCTTCACTAACGCTGTCACTGGATGGCGTTGTTCATCAATTAATCCTGCTAATCGGACAACGCAGGCTTGTTTTGGGAATTCATTTAGACACCATTGCTCTATTTCGGCATGGGCTTTGCCTGATGCAGTGACTGGGGTAACTGGCGTATCTTCATCGACGTCTCCAGTCATTTCGCCAAACACAGATGTGGTTGAAACGAACACAATATTAATATTGGGATTTTTATTTTTGGCATGTTGGATTAATTGTTTAATGCCGGCAATAAATGGTGGAGCATGTAAATGGCGTCGACCTGGCGGAATATTTACGACGATGACATCGGTGTGGGTGAATGCAGTCAACAAGGATGAAGAATACACCGTGTTGGCCACATCTGTTTTATCAAGCACAAATTCTATTGGGTCAATGTCTTGGGCTGCTAAAACAGGGAGTTGTTCGCTGCGTGTCGTTGTGCCGTATACATTTATCGGCACCTGCCTAAGCTTAAGCCCTAACGGCTGGCCTAGCCAACCGCAACCACATAACATTACTGTCGGAATATCTGGAGTCATTTATTTATTGTGCGCTTTTTTTGTGTTATCGGTAACGGTGATCATATTCAATTGTGCTAATTCAGGAATACGTTGAGCAACAATCACCTCTGCGGCATCTGCACTGCGAATAATGTCGCACAACAGCTCTGCGGATTCACCAAATTGATTGGCGTGCATTCCTATTTTATCTGTGACACGTTGACCCAATGCATCGGGATTAAAAAAGTCCGCTTGCATGTCTCCGTCACCAAACAACATTTCACTGCCGAGGGCTAAAAATAAGCGTCCCATCGAATCAGAAATAGCACTTTTTAACGCATCTGCAAACTCTGTTTCCCATTCAGGACTAGCCCATTGATTTGCGCTATCTTGCTGCGGATCAATATAAATGCTGCCATCTGGCGCATAGATACTGCTTTTCACTGTGCCGGAAATGTTGGTCATCAATTCATTCATTTTAATGATTAGTTCATCATCAGGGCCGAGTAACTCAGCAAAGACTTCATTCACTGCTAAGTTAGCCACTTCCAAGCCTTGTGCCGCAAATTCAACACCAATCGGGATCGCAGCTTTAATATTGTAATAATAGCTCTCAATAGCAGCACGTTGATGAGGCGTTAACGTGAGCACTGTGCCATCTACCGTTAATTGTTGTTGTGCATCAATGACTAAGGTTTGTTGAGGAGAGGATAATGTTAGTACATCATGTTGAAAACCCAACGTGCCAGCTAAATCCATTTTGCATTGTTCTATTTCAACGTTGATCCCATTGGCTTGAGCGGTAGGGCTTGCCATCAAGCTTGAGGCTACTATCAGCGAGGTGGCTGCAATTGTCGCGGTAAATGTGTTCATAGTGATCCTTGTGTAAAGTCTACGGTCTTGTATATAACCTATTGTAATATGAGTTAATACAATAAGTGTGCCAACATCGATAAGACTGAAAGCCTATTAAATAAAGGCGTATACATAGGATATAATACATACGTAAAAAGATTAAACTAGTTTTAGGTGAAATTCCTGATTAAATGTTGGTTTTGACCAATATCAATGAATTACCATAAAAGTGTATTTGTACGTACCGTTTTTTATCTTATCTAGGTATAATAAGCACAGATAAGTTTATTGGAGAAAGTCATGAGTGAATGGATCAATGCGATTGTATTCGGTGTAGGTGTATTAGCGTTTGTACTAGGTATAACTAGTATCGTTATGGCGGTAATCTCAACTAAGACAACAGAATCTGGTATGCAAGAAAAAGTAGAATACGGCTTTTTCGGTGTAGCAGGCTTGGTTGTTTTTGCGTTGATGGGCTATGCGTTAGCATAAAACAGCTAGATCAATATAAAAAAACCGTTATTCCTGAGGAGTAACGGTTTTTTTATAACTGCCAGTTAGCGCCTGTTAAATGCGACTTGCATCCGTAATGCTTTGATATGGACGTAGTTTAAAGAGTGGCATCATAGCGAGTACATGATCAAAAATGTCGGACTGAATGCCTTCATATTCCACCCAATTTTTGTTACTGCTAAAACAGTATATTTCTAGTGCCAAACCATGTTCGGTGGGTTTCAACTGGCGCACCATTAAGGTCAATGATTGGTTGATTTGCGGATGTTGGCGCAGGTAAGATTCGATATACGCTCTAAATGTACCTATGTTCGTTAACCGTCGAGCATTCAAGAGATCATTTTGGTCAATATGTTGATCTTGATGATAGGCTTGTAGCTCGGTCAGTTTTTGTTTGAGGTAGTGATTAATCGAACGGATGTTAACAAGGTTATCAATCATCGCTTGGTCTAAAAACGTAATACTTTGCATATCAATTTGAATGCTGCGCTTAATGCGACGTCCACCTGATTGAGTCATGCCACGCCAGTTTTTGACAACCTCATTGGTCAGTGTGTAAGTCGGTAAGGTGGCAATAGTTTTATCCCAATTTTGTACTTTAACCACATTTAAGCCAATCTCTCGGATCTCACCATCCACGCCATAGGCTTGCATTTCAATCCAATCACCCGTATTAAACATGCGATTTGCAGCTATTTGAATCCCTGCAACAAATCCTAAAATGGTATCTTTGAAAATCAATAGCAAAATCGCAGCAATAGCAGTTAGACCAGATAAAAGCAATAACGGGCTTTTATCTAAAATTAACGAGATAGTCAGCAAGATAGTAATGATCGCAAAAATCAGTTTACTGACTTGAATAAATCCAGTGATAGGTGCTTTTTGAGCAAGGTTGGAGCGTTCATACAAGACTTCTACGGTATTGAGTAATGCAAATATCGCGATAATCGAAGACACCACAAGATAGATTTGTGCCGCCTTCAACACAAAGTTAAGCAACAAGGTGTTAAATTCTAATAATATCGGGGCGGCAACAAATACAAACAAAGCTGGTGTGATATGACCAAGTCGGTTAAAGAAACCTTGCTCATGTAAGGTATCATCCCAGTCGTGGTTATTGCGTAATAATATTGTCAACATTTTAGAGCGTACCAGCATTTTAACGGCCCATAACACTAATGCAGCAGTCGTGATGAGTAAGATCACCGAAATGAATTGGTAACTGGTATCTTGCATCGTGATGGCAGAATCGGGGTAGCGAAACATAGTGTTGAGTACGTCTAAGATGAAATGTTGTATGGTCGAGGCTTGCATAAATACCTTATAAAAATTGCGTAATACGGGCGTCTTTTTCTGCCCACCGCGTATTAAGTTGTTCTCTAAACGCGTCTCTAAATTGTTGATTACCTTGATAGTCTCCCAACATTTGTGGGCTGACAGATTGTACTTTAACATCGATAACGATACGTTTCATGTTTCCACATAACATATCCATCATGGGCCAGCGTGTATTTTGCGGGTACAGGATGCTGATATCTAACATATGCGTAAACAAATCTCCCATTGCCGCTAAGGTAAACGCAATACCGGCAGCTTTAGGTGGTAATAAATGCGTATAAGGGCTTTGTTTGCTTGCATGTTTAGTTGGGGTAAATCGCGTCCCTTCCACAAAATTGATAATGGTAGTGGGTGTCGTGCGGTATTTTTCACAGACGGCTTGAGTGGTGGCGATATCCTGGCCTTTCAATTCAGGACGTTTAGCTATCGCAGCGCGAGAATGTCGTTGCATAAATGGCATATCCAGCGCCCATGCGCCTAAGCCTACAAATGGTAGCCAGATTAATTCTTTTTTAAGAAAAAACTTTGGGGCAGGGTAGCGTCCCTTAGCCAATCCAATTAACAAAATAATATCAAGATAACTGCGATGATTCGCAGTGATCAAATACCAATTTTGCTCAGATAGCTCCCCTTCAATATGCAGGTCAAGTTCAATGCGGTTAAACAACTTAATTAAAAAAGTGCTGGTCACGCCAAATGCAATTTCAAAACGGGCATTTAGTGCATTGAGTAAACGTGTGACGCGCGTGACTGGAGAGAGTAATTTTAGTAAGCCGACTAACACAATCAGACTGGCCCACCAACCAAGATTGAGCATTTGCAACGTAAAGTGTATGGGAAATAGACAAACCGCTTTAAGCCAAGACATTATTATTCCTTATTATTGTGCTCGCATCGTAGGAAAACTTTGCGACTAGGTCAATAACTATTATGTTTATGGTATTATAAGTAACGTGTAATTTAACTGTTGAGAACAATCCGAAGTGACTAAAGCACCATCTTATTGCCATAATTCTGCTATTAACCGCCGCGTTTCCATTGCCCCAATGCTTGATTGGACAGACAAGCATTGCCGTTATTTTTTACGCCAGATTTCGCAGCACAGCCTTTTGTATACGGAAATGGTGACAACAGGTGCGATTATTTTTGGCAAAGGGGATTACTTAGCCTATAACCATCAAGAACATCCGGTTGCGTTACAATTAGGCGGGAGCGATCCGAGTGACATGGCTCGCTGTACCGTTATGGCACAAGAATATGGTTATGACGAAGTTAATATCAATGTAGGCTGTCCATCCGATCGAGTCAAAAACGGTCGATTTGGTGCATGTTTAATGGCCGAACCCACCATAGTAGCTGATTGTGTTAAATCGATGCAGGCCGAAGTGGATATTCCGGTGACCGTAAAATCACGGATTGGTATCGATGATATGGATGAGTACGAAGATCTATCTCGTTTTATTGATACGGTTGCCAATGCAGGTTGTGATACGTTTATTGTGCATGCGCGTAAAGCGTGGTTACAAGGTTTAAGTCCCAAACAAAACCGTGAAGTGCCCCCTTTAATGTATGACCGGGTCTATCAACTAAAACAAGAGTTTCCACATCTGCACATTAGTATCAATGGTGGGATCAAGACCCTTGCCGAGGCAGAAACTCACCTTGCACATGTTGATGGAGTGATGATCGGGCGTGAAGCGTATGCCAATCCATATATATTAAGCGAAGTCGATGCGTTGATATATGGAGATAATGCGACGGTACTAACCCGTGCTGAGATAGTGCTACGAATGCATGCGTATACGGTTGAGCAATTAGCGAGTGAGATCCAATATGGCAGAGGCAATAAAGTGTGGCATGTAGCACGGCATATGCTGGGATTATTTCAAGGTCAACCTGGTGGGCGAGTGTGGCGTCGGTATTTAAGCGAGAATGCGATTGGGCAGGACACGTCACCGGATGTGCTATTCGATGCGCTAAATGCAGTATTGGAAACCCAAGCTGCTTCACAAGCGTACCTTGATAGTAAAATTGACTAACGAAGTTGTTATTTTGACCAGATGGTGTGGTTAAAATAACAGCCTACTCAAATATCATTTTTTATACCGAATAAAAAATACAAGTAATTCAGTACATTAAGAAATATTTCAATATTGGCACAACCTTAGCAATAGTTATTACGACTTACACAATAACTGTTAAGCACAACTTAAAACCAATAGGAAATATGATTATGTTAACTTCTACTCTACTTGCCGCTACGCTTGTTACTGCCGTTGCTAACCCAACTATAGGTAATACTACTAACCAAACCGTACCGCTTACACAATATGTTAATCACTTAGTTCAACAATCGGTAGTGATGACCAAACAAGAAATTAATATTGATGTGCAAACTATGGTACTGACTGCAACGCATAACTTTAGTTTAAACGGTGAAGCACCAGTGCTGAACGCTAGAATTCAAATGCATGATATTGCTCAGGTCACCCTTGAGTTACCGGTAAAACAAGAAGAAGCGACAGTTATTATATCTGATAAAGCCACTGCTGAGTAATTGGTCATGTTTTACTTGATGGATGTGATGTTACTGCTTGGCGCGCCAGTGCTGGCTTTTATATTCGGTGTTTTAGTGGTGATGGGGTGGCGTTTCCTCCCCAAACAACCCCTGTATTCATTACAGCATTACTTACTTAAACTAAGTCATGCACATTAAACGGACTAACCTTAGGTAGTCCGTTTTTTTTGTTTTAAATTCTATTCTGCGCAATGGTGTGAAAAGCACTAATACATGGTCTAAATGACTATTTATCCTCTTATGTTTTTTCTTCGACCTTGGTATTAAAAAACAAATTCCAATAAATTCAATCGCTTGCAAATTTGGCACGCCCCTTGTAATAGTTAATATATATCAACGCAATTACGCAGCGATATCCACCACAACATCGAAGGAGATGATTATGGGAATGTTTACAAGAATGAATGACATCGTGCAATCTAATATCAATGCAATGTTGGATAAAGCCGAAGATCCACAAAAAGTGATGCGCTTGATTATTCAAGAGATGGAAGAAACGTTAGTTGAATTACGCACGATTTCTGCTCGCAACATTGCTGAGAAAAAGCAATTTACACGTAAAATTGCGCGATTAGAGCAAGATGTGCAGCATTGGGCTGGAAAAGCGAAATTAGCCATTGCGCATAATAAAGAAACATTAGCGCGAGCAGCATTAGTACAAAAGCAACAATGTGTTGAAGAGCAGCATGTTTTAGAACAGCAGTTGACGATCATCAGTGAAAATCTTGCAGCCTTAGAAACCGATGCACAGCGTTTAAATGCTAAATTGACTGAAGCACGTGCCAAGCAAAAAATTCTGAATACGCGTGAAGTAAGTAGTGCAACGCGTTTAAAAGCCAAAAATATGCAAGCGCAATATGACATTGACCATGCGATTGAAAAGTTTGAATCGTATGAGCGTAAGATTGAAGATTTAGAGGCACAAGTCGAAGCGTATGATGTGGTTAGCTCTGCGTCGGCTTTAGATCAGCAATTTGCAGCATTAGAGCAAGATGACAGCATTGAAGCTGAACTGGCACAACTTAAAGCGAGCATGCAGGCCGCAGCTCCTAAAGATACGCAGCATGTCGCCTAATGGCGCATGTTAGCGCCGGGGTTTAACCTAGCGTTTAACACTAAAGCTTAAAAGCTTAACTACTAATTTCAAAGGAATTTATTATGCGTGAATCATATCAACTAAACCGATTATATCGTGACGGCCGTCGTGCCATGGTGAGTGGAGTTTGTGCCGGGATTGCTAGACATTTTGATATTAATCCTAACTGGGTTCGTGGAGCGACTGCCATTGCATTTGTGATGGCGCCATTTGCAGTTGCGCTAGCTTATGTACTTGCCGTGTTGTTGTTAAAAACACGGTAAGCACTGCCTGCACCTTTTTAAGTAAAAATAAGCCAGATATTTAATACTAAAGAAGCGCAACCCTGACAAAAATCCTGTTATAATTAAGCTACTTGAATTAGCAGTAGCATAAAGGACAGCTATGAACGATTATTTTTCTCCGAAACAAATCTTATCCACGCTGGGTGGCTTGATAGTAGTGTTATGGCTCCTTGGCTCATATTGGAGCTTTTCACCTGATACATTTTCTGTGAAAGCCAGAGTCGCAGAGTTTACCCAAGCGACTAATTTAAAGCCTGTTACTGGCGTCGCGACCACAACCGCAGTGATTAATGTGGGTGATACATTGTTACATAAACCCGGTGGTTACTTATCGAATGACATATTACCGCCGTCGGTGTTACTCGATAATATGCCGGCATGGGAATTTGGTGCATTAGAAATGTTACGTGATATTACGTTGTCTTTACGTAAAGACTTTTCACGTTCGCAATCCCAATCAGTTGAAAATGAATTCTTAGTTAAAGCACAGCCCAATCTCAACATTGATAATACCAATTGGATTTTGCCATCAGCCGAATCTCAATATCAAGAAGCCTTTGATTTGATCAAATTATACCGCGCAGACTTAGCGGATGTCAGTAAAGGCAATAGTCAATTTTATGCTCGTGCGGACAACCTTCGTGATTGGCTCAAAGAAGTCGAAAAACGCCTAGGCAGCATGTCGCAAAAATTATCAGCCAGTGTGGGTAGTGATGTCATTGATACCAATTTAGCGGGCGATCCTGCTGCAACACAATCAACATTTACCCCTGACCATAAACAAACCAAAACCAGCTGGTGGTTGTTAGATGATAATTTTTACCAAGCGCGCGGTATGTCTTGGGCGTTAATTCATTTTTTGAAAGCGGTCGAGATTGATTTTGCGGATGTACTAGAAAAGAAAAACGCATTAGTCAGCTTACGCCAAATTATTCGCGAATTAGAAGCAACCCAAGAAACTGTGTTCAGCCCATTTATCTTAAATGGTAGTGGCTTTGGTATCGTAGCCAATCACTCACTGGTTATGGCGAACTATATTTCCCGCGCGAATGCCGCGCTGATAGAACTTTCAGAATTATTAACCCAAGGATAAAACAACATGAATCAACTTGCTAAACTAGGTAGTACAGTTTTAGCGTTCGGCGCATTGACCTCTAGTATGGTTCAAGCAGATACACTCTTAGGTGTATATGCCGGTGGACAAATGTGGGCAATGGAAACCGAAGGTGCATTCGCTACCAATAACGATTTAGCAAAATTTTCCTTTGATGATGAGCGCAATAGTTCATTTTACATCGCCTTAGAACACTTTGTGCCGTTTGTCCCAAATGCAAAAGTGATTCGTACCTCGCTAGATACCAGTGGTGGTGGCGTACTGTCCAATGACTTTAGTTTTGCTGGGCAAGATTATGCGATGAGTGCAGACTTAGGTACTGAATTTATCATTACCACGACTGACTATATTTTATATTATGAAATTTTAGATAATGATTTGATCAGTATTGATTTAGGGATAAATGCCAAAAACATTGACGGTATCATCACTGTCGTTGACCGCGATTCAGGCTCAGTCTCGGATGCCAGTTTTAACGGTTTTGTACCAATGGCGTACTCTCGAGCTGAAATAGGACTACCATTCACTAATTGGTCCATCTTTGCCGAAGGTAACTATTTATCGTTTAACGACCAAACCATCAGTGATATGCAAGCCGCTATCGAGTATCGCGCGATTGACAGCCTGGCGCTTAACCTAAGCTTTCAACTCGGTTACCGTGCATTGAATATTGAGTTAGAAGACTTAGATAGTGTCTATTCTGAACTCGATTTTAGTGGTGTGTTCGCGGGTGTTGAATTTCACTTCTAAGTAAATTTGAGCCTTACCCATTAATACAAAGCCGACATAAATGATTCATTTACGTTGGCTTTTGTCTGTTTAGTCCATTAAGTAATAAAAAAGCGCTATTTATTCTTTTATCTTCTTAGCAAGTTGACGTAGCCTTACCGTAATCTTGATGAGGTATCTTATAATATGTCAAATAACAACAATTTTGGTACGGGCGGATTAATCGACCCAAGCCAGTTAAACCAAATAACACAAGCTATCGCTGGCTTAAATGCAAACCAACTCACTTGGATGAGTGGTTATATGGCTGGAATGGCCGCATTACAGGATCCTACTTTAGCAGCCCCACAACAAATTAGTGCCGTTGCTGCGGCTGAGCCAGTGGGTAATTTAACTATTATTTATGGCTCACAAACGGGTAACGCCAAGGGAATTGCTGTTGCTTATCAAGCTAAAGCTTCTGCGGCAGGTATTCCAGCTAAAGTTGTATCAATGGCTGACTACAAGCCTCGTCAAATTAAAAATGAAACGCATATTGCGATTGTCGTCTCAACTCATGGTGAAGGTGAAGCACCTGATGATGCAGTTGAGTTGCATGAATTTCTAGGTTCTAAAAAAGCACCTAAATTGCCAAACTTAAAATATGCGGTATTAGGTTTAGGTGATACCAGCTATGAGTTTTTCTGTCAAACTGCAAAAGACTTTGATACGCGCTTAGCGACGTTAGGCGCTACAGCAGTTGTTGAACGTGTTGATTGTGATGTGGATTATGATAGTGCTGCTGCTAAGTGGCAGGATGATATTCTCGCCAAAATTAAAGATGATTTAACTGCTAAAACTACACAAGTACCGGTTGCTGCGGCTGCAAATACAGCCAGTGTTGCGAGTATATATTCCAAGAAAAATCCATTTTCAGGCACATTGTTAGCAAGCCAAAAAATTACCGGGCGAGATTCTGTTAAAGATATTCGTCATATTGAAATATCGTTAGAAGATTCAGGGATCCAATATCAAGCGGGAGACGCGTTAGGTGTGTACTTTTTAAATGACGCAGATATGGTTACTCGAGTCATTGCAGCATATGGTTTAGATGCCGACGCCTCGGTCACTATTGGTGAACATACCTTATCTTTAGGGCACGCATTGACTGAAAAATGTGAATTGACATTATCTTATCCAACGTTTGTTAAAGCCCTAGCTGACACCACGAATGATCCAGGCCTTGTTGCGCTTTTAGCCGATAAAACGGCATTACGTGAATATTTAGTGCCACGTCAAATTGTCGATATCGCAATTGATTATCCCGTTGCTATTACTGCGCAGCAGTTAGTTGATGCATGTCGTCCATTAACCGCACGCTTATATTCGATCGCATCGAGTCAATCTGAAGTCGAAGATGAAGTACATTTAACCGTCGCCTTAGTCGAATATGACGCACATGGCTTTACCCATCAAGGTGGCGCATCTGGTTTTTTATCAACACGCTTAGAAGAAGGCGCGGCAGTTAAGGTTTATGTCGAAAGAAATGACAATTTCCGTTTACCTGCTGATCCAAACACGCCTGTTATTATGGTTGGCCCTGGTACAGGTATCGCTCCGTTCAGAGCATTTATGCAAGAGCGTGATGCCCAAGATGCACAAGGTAATAACTGGTTGTTTTTTGGTAATCCTAATTTCACTCAAGATTTCTTATACCAAACCGAGTGGCAAGGCTATGTCAAATCAGGCTTGTTGTCGAAAGTCAGCTTAGCGTTTTCGCGTGACCAAGCAGAGAAAGTGTATGTTCAACATCGTCTAGTCGAACAAGGCGCAGAAGTCTATAAATGGCTAGAGCAAGGTGCACATTTTTATGTGTGTGGCGATGCTAATCATATGGCAAAAGATGTGGAACAAGCATTATTAGATATCTATCAAACTCATGGTAAGCAAACGGCTGATGAAGCTAAGAAAAGTCTTCTTGCCTTACGCAAAGCAAAACGTTACCAAAAGGATGTCTACTAATGAGTGGCAACAAAAACCTTGTCGTTGAAGGCAAATTAGCCGTTAATGAACGCATTAAAGGTGAAAGCAATTTTCTGCGTGGCACCATTGCAAAAGATCTAACCGATGATATGACTGGTGGTTTTACTAGTGATAATTTCCAGTTGATACGTTTTCATGGCATGTATCAACAAGATGACCGTGATATTCGTCCTGAGCGCATGAAGCAAAAATTAGAGCCATTACACAATGTTATGCTGCGTGCGCGTTTACCTGGCGGTGTTATTTCACCTACACAATGGTTAGCGATTGATAAGTTTGCTGATGATTACACTATGTATGGTTCAATCCGTTTAACCACGCGTCAAACCTTTCAGTTTCATGGAGTGTTAAAGCCACATATGAAACTCATGCACCAAACGCTGAATGCAGTAGGTATCGATTCGATTGCAACAGCGGGTGATGTAAACCGAAATGTGCTTTGTACTTCAAACCCTGAAGTATCGTATTTTCATCAAGAAGCCTATGCATGGGCAACTAAGATTTCAGAACATTTATTACCTAAGACCCGCGCATATGCAGAAGTGTGGTTAGATGGTGAAAAAGTTGAGACGACGGATGTTGAGCCAATTTTAGGTTCTAATTATTTGCCGCGTAAATTTAAAACCACGGTTGTAATTCCACCACAAAATGACGTTGACGTGCATGCGAATGATTTGAACTTTGTTGCGATTGAAGACAATGGCAAGTTGATTGGTTTTAACGTACTGGTTGGTGGTGGTTTAGCGATGACCCATGGTGATCATGCAACATTCCCACGCAAAGCAGATAACTTTGGTTTTATTGGTTTAGATGATACGTTGGCCATTGCTGAAGCGGTAGTCACTACCCAACGTGATTGGGGTAACCGTGTTAATCGTAAAAATGCCAAAACCAAATATACACTTGAACGAGTCGGCGTTGATACGTTTAAAGCAGAAGTTGAAAAACGTGCGAATGTGCAATTTGCAGCAGACAAAGATTTCGAATTTACCGGCCGTGGCGATCGCTATGGATGGGTTGAAGGGGTTGATGGTAACTATCATTTAACCTGTTTTATTGAAAATGGTCGTATTCTAGATTACCCAGGTAAAACACTTAAATCAGGTTGTAAAGCGATTGCTGAAATTCATTCAGGTGAGTTCCGCATGACCGCAAACCAAAACTTAGTGATTGCCGGTGTAACGCCTGAATTAAAAGACCAGATCGATGCGCTTGCAAAAGCCAATGGTTTAATGCCATCAGTGAGCAATCAACGCAAAGACTCTATGGCATGTGTATCTTTACCCACATGCCCATTAGCAATGGCTGAAGCCGAGCGTTATTTGCCAGATGCGGTCACTGAAATTGAAAGTATGCTGACTAAACATGGTATTCCTGATGAGAGTATTATTTATCGTGTTACGGGTTGTCCGAATGGTTGTGGTCGTGCGATGTTGGCCGAAGTCGGCTTAGTCGGTAAAGGTCCGGGTAAATACAATCTACATTTAGGCGGTAACAAAGCCGGTACACGTATTCCAAAAATGTACAAAGAAAACATCACCGACACTGAAATCATGTCTATTTTAGATGAGTTGATTGGTCAATGGGCACAAGAACGACAAGCCAATGAATGTTTTGGGGACTATGTGATCCGTGCTGGTGTTGTCGCTGAGGTGGTTGATCCGGCTAAGGATTTTTATGCCTAACACACTACTTAATCAAGCATTTTCGAGTGATATTATGAGTCAACTAGGACAACATAATACTGAGCTTGAATCATTGTCTCCGGTGCAACGCGTTGAGTGGGCGTTCAAGCATTTACCGGAACAAGCGATTGTATCCTCATCGTTTGGCGCGCAATCAGCAGTGATGTTGCATTTGATCAATAGTGTCGCGCCTGGTACGCCGGTGGTGTTGACTGATACAGGGTATTTGTTTACTGAAACCTATCAATTTATAGATGAATTGACTACCAAACTCAACCTTAACTTAAAGGTCTACAGCGCAGCTAAAAGTGCGGCATGGCAAGAGGCTTCCTTTGGTAAATTGTGGGAAGCAGGGGTTGATGGCATTGAGCAATATAATCAAATGAACAAAGTAGAACCAATGCAACGTGCATTACGTGAGTTGCAAGCGGGGACTTGGTTTGCGGGGTTACGTCGTGCACAATCAGCAGGACGGAGTAAGCTGTCTGTATTGCAAAATATTGGTGCTCAAACTAAAGTTTATCCGATTATTGATCAATCCAATAAACAATTACACGAATACCTCAAAGCACATGATTTACCTTATCATCCTTTATGGGAGAAAGGCTATGTCTCAATTGGCGATTGGCATACCACTCGTGCACTAGAAGCGGGAATGACAGAAGACGACACGCGTTTTTTTGGTTTAAAACGCGAGTGTGGTCTGCATGAGTTTGGTGACGGTATTTAATGATCACTGATAGTGAAACAATGCTTCGAGCTGCGCAATATTTGTTTTAGAAGCATAAAAATTGTAAATAAAGGTCTAACTATGGATGTATTTAGGCCTTTTTTTATTTTTTAATGGATACAAAATAAAATGGTAAACCTATCCTATACTTAATAATTGAGGAATAGGAAGTATCATGAAAACAAAATCATCTCATTCAGCGGAGAATGGTTTTTCACCTGTCAGAAGTGTAGATGAGCCAGATGTAGAGAGTCTCAATAAAATTATTGGCTCAGCTACCAATTTTTTTAAACAAAGTTCGCTGAATGATTTTTGCGATGGAGTGATCTCGCACATTGCGACACTCTATGGACTGCATAAAGAAGATATCATTTGTGCCAAACTAGGTTCGTTATTTGATCGTCGCGAGTCTAATATACGATTTTGTGGTGTGGCGGGTAAAAATGATAACCTATTCAATCATTCACTCAACCAACTCAGTGATCCTCATGTAGAAAAGCTATTAGAAGATGCTTTTACGTTAAAGCACGAGATTTTATTAGAAAACGAAAGTGTCTTGTACTTTATATCTACAGACTTTCAAATGGCGCTGTATGTCAGAGCACATTTGACCAGAGAAGACAGTCTGTATCGTACATTACAATATTTCTTATCGAGTATTTCTTCTGGTTATATTTCCATTGTTGAGGTTATCCATTTACGGTCAACCGCTTATAATGATCAACTCACACATTTACCTAATCGCAATGATTTTATTAAGTTGTTAAATAACCCAGATTATTCTACCAGTAGTGATGGTCTACATGTCGTGTTAGTTGATATTAATCATTTTTCAGATATCAATGATGGCTTAGGTCAAGATGTCGGGGATTTACTACTCAAAGCAATATCGAAACGCTTGCGGGCTTCATTTCATGAGACAGTTAAATTGGCAAGGATCGGAGCTGATGTATTCGGTTTTCTAGGGCCTGCGAAGTACTTATTGCCAAATCAAATTAGCGATAAATTTGTTGCTCCTTTTCGCGCTGGGCAATATGCATTACCGGTAAGGATTTCTATGGGATTATGCAAAATTGAGAGTGAGTTTGATAATGGGTTAAACATCATTAAGCGCTGTAATATTGCACTCAACCTAGCTAAGAAAAAAGCAGGTTTAAATTATCGTTGGTATAATTCTGAGTTAGAATCCCATACGGCTTGGCGGTTAGAGCATATACGTAAATTATCGATTGCTTATGAACAACGCAAATTACAAGTTTGGTATCAGCCTCAACTTGACTTTAAAAGCAGACGAATTGTCGGTGTTGAAGCTTTACTGCGCTGGCCTGATGGGCACGGGTGTTTTATAGCGCCTGATATTTTTGTTCCATTAGCCGAATATTCTGGATTAATTGTCGATATGGGATATTGGGTGTTACGTGAAAGTTTAACGGCAATCAAACGTTTACGCCAACAAGGGATAAATGATATTCGCATAGGTGTGAATGTATCTATTATGCAGCTAAGAAACAGTGATTTTGTAGAACAAGTAAAGGATATGCTAACGGAGTACGATATTGAACCAACGCGATTAGAATTAGAAATCACTGAAAACATTTTGATGGATGAACCCCAAATTGTGATCGAAAGCCTGCACTTATTACGAAATTTTGGCGTACAGATTGCGATAGACGATTTTGGAACGGGTTTTTCTTCTATGAGTTATTTACAAAAAATGCCGTTAAATCGGTTGAAAATTGATCGTTCGTTTCTCAAAAGTTGTTCACATGCTCATCCCTCAATATTAGCGGAAACGGTTATAACCTTAGCACAAAAGCTCAATCTTAAAACAATTGCAGAAGGGGTGGAGCGGGAGGAACAAGCTGAATATATTGAGTCTTTGGGGTGTGATGAAGTGCAAGGTTTCTTGTATGCGAAACCTTTACGCTTTAATGAATTATCCAATACGTTGCAAATGCAATTAAACAATGATTCACATGACACTAAATTGTCATCATAGTGTTATGTAGTGACATGTGAATTAACAATAACGGTTTAAAATACCCGATTTAACCCGTTTAGTGCAGCTACCCGATAAGCTTCAGCCATAGTGGGGTAGTTAAAGGTTGTGTTGACGAAATACTCAATAGTATTTTGGTCACCTGGCTGTTGCATGATCGCTTGGCCGATGTGAATGATTTCCGATGCTCGTTCACCAAAACAATGGATGCCTAAAATTTCCTTTGTCTCTCGATGAAACAAAATTTTCAAACTTCCGACCATCGTATTCGCAATCTGTGCGCGTGCAAGATGCTTAAATTGTGCGCGTCCTACTTCATAAGGCACTTTGGCAGCGGTTAATTCTTGTTCTGTTTTACCCACGGAGGATATTTCTGGGATAGTATAGATGCCTGTCGGGATATCTTGGACTAAACTGTTGTGCGCTTTTTCTGATAGCATTGCTTCTGCTGCGAAACGTCCTTGGTTGTATGCAGCAGATGCTAAGCTTGGATAACCAATTACATCCCCCACGGCAAATACGTGTTTGGCTTCTGTTTGGTAACTCTCGTTCACGCTAAGTTGGCCTCGTGAATCTGGTTTTAAACCTACCTCTTCGAGATTTAGCATTTCGGTGTTACCTGAGCGCCCATTGGCAAATAACAAACAATCAGCGCGAAGTTTTTTACCTGAGTCAGTAGTTACGATAACACAATCATCGAACGTTTCTACGGTGGCATAGGTTTCATTATGTTTGATCACTACGCCGCTGTTCCATAAGTGGTAACTCAAGGAATCAGAAATTTCATCATCTAAGAAACTCAGTAGGCGATTTTGTGTGTTGAGTAGATCAACTTTGACACCCATGCCCCTGAATATCGATGCGTATTCGGTACCAATGACACCTGCACCGTAAATAATCATATTTTTTGGGTCATGATTTAAAGACAAAATCGTATCGGAGTTATAGATCCGCGGATGAGTAAAATCAATATCTGGCGGTGTATAGGGACGTGAACCTGTCGCGATAACAAATTGCTTTCCACGAATTTTTTCTTGGGTCCCATCAGGACGGTTAATCTGTAATGTATTGGCATCAATAAAAGATGCCTCTCCGTGGATTAATGTCACTTTGTTGCGGTCATAAAAACTACCGCGTAATTTGGTTTGTTTGCGAATGACATCACTCGCATGTGTCATGATCTCTGCAAACGTCAAATGGCGACTGGCATCTTCTTGATTAAATAGCGGTGATTGATTGTATTCCACTAAACGACTAACTGAATGACGTAAGGCTTTAGAGGGAATGGTACCCCAATGTGTACAACCGCCACCAACATGTTCGTAGCGCTCAATCACGGCAACCGTTTTACCAGCTTTGGCGAGTTGCATTGCTGCCCCTTCACCTCCAGGACCGGTACCAATGACAACAGCATCAAACATAATATGGGCGTGGGGCATAAATCAAATTCCAAAAAAAAAGCCAATAACAAATCGTTATCGGCTTATTGTACCAGTGCTTGAACTCAGAGTCATGCTCTGACCTGTTTAGGCTGCTTGTAAAGGCGACGTAGTCAGTGCGTTAAAACGCGACTTTTGTGCTTGGAATGCAGCCTTTAGCTCTTCACATTTAGCATGCATATCAATACTATCAACGGTTCGTTTAAGTTGACGTTGTTGTATACGCATTAAACGTTTTTTAGTGAGGTAGTATTCATTGCACTTGGCAATTAATAATTCATATTCTGCTTCGAGCTTTGAAATGATTTCTTCAGGGTTAGGGTAGCGGTGTTCTAACTTCTCTTTAGCAAACTGAAGTTGCATCGCAAACTTGGCTTGTTGGATCTTGTCTTCAGGGCATTTACGTAGATTCGACGTCCACCCAATTAGCGATAACGATTTTATTACCCATTTAGTTGGGTCGTAATGCCACCACTTAATACCATTACGATAATCGTATTCAAAAATATGATGATAGTTATGATAGCCCTCACCAAAAGTGAATAATGCTAAGATACCGTTGTCTTTTGCGGTGTTGCAATCGGTGTAAGTTTGTTTACCCCAGATATGACACAACGAATTGATAAAAAAGGTCACGTGGTGAACTAACACAATACGGCATAATCCAGCTAGCAACATCATACCCAAGATATTGCCGTTTAAATAACCTAATAATGCAGTAATACCGATATTTGCGACTAATACGATAGGTACATAATAGTTATGTTGCCACATGACGATTTTGTCTTTTTGTAGATCTCTGCAGTTCGAATAATCCGTGTAGCGCTCGGCTTGATATTCTCTCAACATCCAGCCTATGTGCGAAAACCAAAAACCACGTTTGGCAGAGTAGGGGTCTTTGTCATTTACATCGACATGACGATGATGCACACGGTGATCCGATGCCCAATGCAAAATGCTGTTTTGTAATGTCATCGCGCCACCGACAGCTAATACAAATCTAACTACTGGGTTTGCTTCGTAAGCTTTGTGTGACCATAAACGGTGGTAGCCTGCTGTAATCGACATACCTGTAAAGAAAAATAATACAATGGTTGTGACAATTTCGACAGTATTGAAACCGTAAGTCAGCGCCCAATATGGAACGCCTATGACACTAATTAAAGTGAGTATGGTAAAAAGTGCTACATTGAATACTATTATTGGTGGTTTTTTCATAGGGTATATTTACTATTTTAAATTAAAGCTTTATATTTCAGCGTACAAGTGTAAGCTTAATGTAATTGAGTTATCTCATTTTAGCAAGGAATTAATAATCCATGACGGCAAAAAAGACTCGTGAACAACAGAAGCAAGAGACGCGCCAGAACATTATAAATGCAGCCTTTGCTTGTTTGGATGCAGAAAAAAGTCTGTCTTCTCTATCACTTAGAGAAATTGCTCGAAATGCAGGTATCGCACCTACGTCATTTTATCGACACTTTAAAGATGTAAACGATTTGGGAATGACATTAGTTGATGAAGCTGGATTAATGCTCAGGCAATTAATGCGCAGTGCGCGGCGAAGAATTACCAAAGATTCTAATGCGATTGATACTTCTGTTGATACGCTAATGGAGTTTATTAATGAAAACAAGAATGTATTTCGGGTACTACTTCGCGAGCATACAGGGACATCCGCTGAATTTAGAGCGGCGGTACAACGAGAAATTCAGCATTTCATCAAAGAATTGTCTGACTATATTATGCATCGTCAGAAAATTTCACAGCAATTAGCAGATTTAGAATCAGAAGCAATGGTAATGATTGTGTTTAGTGCGGGAGCTCAGGCATTAGATGCTCAACCTAAACAACAATTTATCATTGCTGAAAAGGTCAAGTATCAATTGATGTTTGTACAACTTGGTGTGCGTCAGTTTAAGCCTCAGTGAATGTTGAGTCTTAGAAAGTAAATTAGAATCAACGTTTTTTCAAAATCACCCCACTTTCGATATGGTGTGTGAAAGGAAATTGATCAAACAACGCACTACGCACAATTTCATGAGTCAGCGTTAACGTAGCAAGATTATCAGCTAAAGTTTCTGGGTTACATGAGATGTAGATAATATTGTCATACCGGCTAATCATAGCAATAGTGTCATCATCCAATCCTGCTCGTGGTGGATCAACCAGTACTGTTGAAAAATTATATTCGTCTAAGTTAACAGCGGCAAGACGTCGAAATTCTCGTTCTTTATTTTTCGCTTGGACGAACTCTTCACTAGACATACGTAATATAGTGCAATTGTCTAAATGGTTAGCTGCGATATTAAATTGCGCAGCGTTGACTGATGTTTTCGATATTTCCGTCGCTACAACTCTGTCAAAATAATCACTAAGAGGGATGGTAAAATTACCCGCGCCACAATATAGCTCTAATAAGTCACCAGAGATATCCTGCGTGTGGGTGGCTACCCATTCAATCATGCGGCAATTCACTTGTGCATTAGGCTGCGTAAATGAGTTCTCAATATGTTTGAACGTGTATACCTTATTGTGAATAGCTAAGCGTTCAGTAACAAAATCTTGGGAGACAACCAGTTTTTGCTTTTTGGCTCGACCAATAAAATGAATGTCGTATTGCTCAGATAGCTCTTTTTGCAGCGCTTGAATAGCAATTTCCCACGCTGGCCCTAATTGAGTGTGGTACAGCATAGACACAACAATTTGATTCGTGGTCGCACTCAAATAATCAATTTGAAAAAGCTTCTTACGTAGTACAGGATTAATCTTAACCTTGTTAATAACATCAGTCATTACTTGGTTAATTAATAAAGAAGCCACAGGAAATGAATCAACACGGTACTGTTGTTTAGTTTCTTGATTAAACATGATGTGATACAAATCAACACCTTCGTGCCAAATTCTAAACTCTGCACGCTGTCGGTAATGTTGTTCAACGGAAGCAAATACATCTAAAGGGAGTAATGACTCCCCTTTATTAATAAAAGGGGAGAGTAAATCTCTTACACGAGATTCTTTTTCAGCAAGCTGAAGGGTATATTCGGACATACTAATTAATCTTCAACTTTCTCTTTGGCAAGACGCACACGTAACGTACGTTCTTCGAATACTGAATCATTCAGTTTGGTAATCATTTTATCTGCTGCATCCGCTTCTACTTCAACAAAACCAAAACCTTTACGACGACCGGTTTTACGATCCTTCATTAAACGGACTGAATCTACGTAACCATATTGTTCGAAATACGCCTTTATAGCGTTCTCATTTACTTTATAGTTTAGATTACCTATATATAAGGTAGTTAAATCATTAGTTTCGACTGATTCTTCAGTAGAATTAGTTGTTTTAACAAATAATAGTGCAATACCACAGATAACTGCACCAGCAGCAAATGCAATAGCAGACGATACCATTGGGAAAAATGGCACTGCGACAAATCCTGCAACAGCGATAATAGCTATAAGAACATAGCGTGTGACGTTAGACGATTTCATAAAGGACCCTTGTTGTTATAATAATGAAATGCAAAAGGCACAAACATATTACTCTTATGGTTATTTTGTGCAACTTTTCACAGTTTGAACCTTATGTACTGATAAATAGCCTTGTAAACGGCAGAGTGATGATTACTTTTTGAGCATTACAACACGATATTCACTATTAATGCGTAAAAACACAAATAAAGTGTATTAGGGTGTTGACGAATATATTTTTATCTGTAGAATGCGCTCCTC